>NZ_JBSFGU010000015.1:0-157445 GCF_053596725.1 Kitasatospora sp. NPDC001660
GTCACGGTGCCGCCGGCGGCACCGTGACGGACGGCGGCGACGACCTCGAAGCCGTGGTCCTGGAGGGTTCGGATCAGTCCGTCGCGGAGGAGGGAGAGGTCTTCGGCGATGACGACGCGCACGGTATCTCCAGGGTGGCGGTGGTCGGCCCGACGGGCGGGCTCTGCCGGGCGAGGGTTCCGTCGAAGCTGCTCAGCCTGCGTCGGATGCCGTGCAGGCCGCGCCGCGGGCGGGGTCGGTGCCGCCGTGGCCGCCGTCGGTGACGGTGACGTGCAGGGCGCCGTCGGTGTGGGTGCAGCCGGCTGCATCACCGCTCACCGGTGGAGGGTGTACCCGCCCTCGACGACCCAGGTGTTGGGGGCGGTGGCCCGGCACTTGGCGCCCTGGGCCGGGGCGCTGTAGTCGAGCGCGTTGGCACCCGTCCAGCCGACCCGCCGCTCCCCGCTCGCGTCGGCGGGGTAGAAGGTGAGGCCGGTCTCGGGGTGCCAGGTGCTCGGCGCGGGGGTCGGTTCGGGCACCCCGGCGGGGACGGTGAAGTGGAGCGACTCGATCGGGCCGGTCACGGTGACGGCGCCGTCGGCGTCGGTGGTGAGGCAGTCGACGGCGATCTCGGCGCGCACGACGGCCTTGTTCGGGAACACGTGCTGGACGGTGGCGTGGCCGCGCGCGTCGTGGCCGGTGGTGGTGCGGGCGTCGACCCGTGCGGTGAGCCGCTCGTTCGGGGTGGGGCCCGGGCCGCGGTCGTCGAGGAGGGTCCAGGCGTGCAGGTGCTGGTGGCGGGGGTGGGCGGCCTCGGCGGCCTGGGCCGGGACCGCTGTCGTGGCGGCCGCGGCGGCGGTGAGCGCGAGGCCGGCGATGAGCTTTCGCATGGACGTTCCTCCGTGGCGGAGAGGGGATCGGGGTCCGTCCCCTTCGGTGCTTCAAAGATCGCCGAGGGGGCGGGACTTGGGCCTCCACCCGAAGGACGGACCGTCTCCCCCGCGCGGGGGAACCGGGCGCTCGCGGCCGGACGCCCCGAAAACGCGTGAAGGGCCTGCCGAAAGGCAGACCCTTCACCCGTACGTTCGGAAGTCACCGGCCCGCGGAGTCGGCCCGCGCAGTGGACGGAGTCACTCGTCGTCGAGCCCGCCGACGTCGCTGCCGTCCGGGGTGCCGCTGATCGCGTACCCCTGGCGGCGCGCCTCGTAGCACGCCACCGTCGCGGCGGCCGAGACGTTCAGCGAGCCGACCCGGCCCAGCTGCGGCACGAACACCACCTGGTCGCAGAGCGCCAGCGCCTCCGGCGTGATCCCGCGGTCCTCGTGGCCGAGCACGAAGGCCACCGCCGGGGTCAGCTCGGCCGCGAACATCGGCACCGCCTCGTCGGCCAGCTCCAGGCCGACCACCTTGAAGCCGTCCGCCTTCGCCGCCGCCACCGCCTCGGCGACGGTCGGGAAGTGCTCGACCTTCAGGTACTTGTCGGTCCCCATCGCGGCCTTCTGCGCGCCGGCCGACCGCACCGACGGGGTGTCCCCGGTCAGGTACAGCTTCTCGGCGCCCATCGCCGCGCCGGTCCGGACGACCGAGCCGACGTTGAACGGGGACTGCAGGTTCTCCAGGATCATCGCGAGCCGGAACTCGTTGCTGCGCCGCCACGAGCGGTGCAGACGCTTCAGTTCGGTCCCGCGGAGCTGCTTCACGACGTCGTACCTCGTCCACTCTCGGAGCCCTCGCCCGTCTCCGGGCGGGGCCGCGCTTCCAGAATCCGGAACCCGTTGACCGACGTGATCCGGGAGGTCGGGTAGCCCTGCTCGTTCAGCCACTTCTGCAGCGAGTCCGAGCCCAGGTGCTTCTGCACCACCAGGAACGCCGAACCGTCGGGGGTCAGCCGGCCGAGCCAGTGCGTCAGCAGCCGGCGCAGTGCGGCTTTGCCGATCCGGATCGGCGGGTTCGAGTAGATCGTGGCGAACCGGAGGTCCTGCGGGACGTCGTCCGGCAGCGCGGCCTGGACGTTGCCCAGCCCCAGCGCCCCGGCGTTCAGCCGCACCAGCTCCAGTGCGCGCTCGTTGACGTCCACCGCCCAGACCGGCAGGCGCCGGCGACGGGTCGCCCAGGTGAGCGCGATCGGGCCGTAACCGCAGCCGACGTCCAGGATCGGGCCGCGGACGCGGGGCGGCGGCGCGTGCTCCAGCAGGATCCGGGTGCCCGGGTCGAGCCGGCCGCGCGAGAACACCCCGGCGTCGGTGGTCAGTTCCAGGGTGAGGTCCGGCAGGGAGACCGTGATCGGCCGGCGCTCGCTGGCGACCTCGGGTGCACCCGTGAAGTAGTGCGAGCCGGACATGTGGTTCCCCGTCGTTCGTGTGGGCCTCGGGGCCACCGGGTGGGTGTGGGTAAGCCCTGGTACGGCACCGATCGTACCCCCGGCGGCCCGGCGCGCGTCCTGCCCGGCCCTGCGGCGGCTACCGGGCGCCGGGGGTCTTGCGGGTGGCCACGTTGATCCGGTTCCAGGCGTTGATCGTGAGGCAGACCGAGATCAGGTGGGCCAGTTCCTCCTCCTCGAACAGGGCGGCGGCCCGCGCGTACACGGCGTCCGGGACGCCGCCGCCGATCGCGGTGATCTCCTCGGCCAGCGCCAGGGCGGCGCGCTCGCGTTCGGAGTAGACCCCGGCCGGGGCCTCGTGCCACACCGGCAGCAGGTGGATCCGCTCGTCCGTCTCGCCGGCCCTGCGGGCGTCCTTGGCGTGCATGTCCAGGCAGTAGGCGCAGCCGTTCAGCTGGGAGGTGCGCATCTGCACCAGCTCGACCAGGGCCGGGTCCAGGCCCTCGCGGGCGGCGGCGTCCAGGGCGATCATCGCGCGGAACACCTTGGGGACGGTGCGGGCGTAGTCGAGGCGGGCGGGGGCTTCGGTGATCTCGTTCGTCGTCATGACGACGACTCTAGGGACGGAATGCACCATGGAGGTGGGTCATTCGATGGCCGGATTCATGGGTCAATCCGCTGGGGTGGAACCGTCCGGGCAACACGCCGGAACCGGGTCGGGACATCGCGTCCGGGCGCCCGGCGGCGGATACTGCCAGTACCGCCCAGCACCGCCATCCGGGCCCGTGGGAGCCTCCGAACAGCGAGGACGGACGCCATGCCGCAGAATCACGAGGACTACCTGATCGACGAGGCCGTCGAGGCCGTCGAACCCGACGACGAGGCGCCCGAGGGAGACGAGTACGACGAGGTGGCCGAGCGCCGGGCCCTCGGTGCCGACCCCGCCACCGACCTCGCGGACGCCGCCGAGCAGAGCCGCGTGGTCCAGCTCGACGAGGACGAGTACCGGGAGTAGGGGCTCACAGGGCGCGGCGGCGCTGCAGCCACGCGAACGCCGCCCAGCCCGGCAGGACGGGCAGGATCAGGGTCAGCGACCGGTAGAGGACGACGGCCGCCCCCGCGCCGCCCGTGTCCAGCGACGCCGCCGACTGCATCAGCCCGATCAGCACCCCGTCCATCACGCCAGCCCCGCCCGGGGTCGGCGCCGCGTTGCCGACCGGGCTGCCGGTCAGGAACACCACCGCGACCGCCGCGAACGACGGCTCCCGGCCCACCGCACGGGCGCAGCAGTACAGGCAGGCGGTCAGGCACATCGACACCAGCAACTGCCCGGTCACCCCGACCGCCAGCCGCCCCGGGTCGCGCAGCAGCTCCAGCAGCCGCGGCAGCACCTCCGTCGTCAACGGCCGCAGCCGGGCCGCCAGCCACCGCCGGGCCGGCGGCACCGCCGACACCGCGGCCAGCAGCACCGCCGCCCCCGCGAGGCCGCCGGCGACGGCGGGCAGCGCGTCCAGCTCCGAGCCGCCGGGCTCCTGGCCGAGCAGGTAGACGAACGCCCCCAGCTGGAGCAGGTGCAGCACCAGTCCGATCAACTGGCCGACACCGACGCTGGAGAGTGCCTGCGCGGTCGGCACGCCGGCCTGCTGCAGCAGCCGGGTGTTCAGCGCGACGCCGCCGACGCCGCCCGGGGACACCAGCTTCGCGAACGACCCGGCGACCTGGGCGAACACGGCGTTGCGGAAGTCCAGGCGCTCCGGCACGAAGCCGACGAACCCCATCGCCGCGGTGACGTGGCTCGCGCCGGCGGCGAGGAGGGCGAGCAGCAGCCAGAGCGGATCGGCGTGGGCCACGGCGGCGATCGGGTTCTGCTCCGCCGCGAACAGCTTCGGGATCAGCAGCCACCCGGCCACCACCGCGCCCGCCACCGCGAGCAGCGTCCGCGGCCGCAGCCGCTCCAGCTTCACCGGCCGCACCGCAGCCTGCGGCCGAAGGCGCAGCACCTCCGCCCGGATCCCGTCCAGCAGATCCGGCTGCTCGGAGCCGGCCGGCTCCTGGGCGGGGGCGGTGGCGGCCGCGGGCGGGCGCTTCAGGGAGTGCCGGGTCGTGGGGGCCAGGGCTATCGGCTGGAGGAGGGGGAGGGAGGCGGCGACGGGGTCGGGGCCCAGGGCGGCGACGGCGGTGCGGACGGAGCGGGCGGGGCCGGTGCGCAGGGCGAGGGTGGTGAGGAGCTGGGCGATGTCGCTGTGCAGGACGAGTTCGCTCGCGGCGATGTCGCCGTCCGCGAAGTCGACCAGGTGCACCGCGCCCGCCGGGTCGACCAGGAGGGCGGACGGGACGAGGGCCCGGTGGGCGATCTCGCGGCGCTGGAGGAGGGCGAGTTGGTGCCAGGCGTCGGTGAGGAGGCCGTCGGTGATCTCGTCGTCGGCGAGTTCGTCGAGGGTGCGGCCCGCGAGGTGCTCGTACGCGATGAGGGCGGTGTCCTGGCCGAGTCCGGCGGTGGCGGCGATGCGACGGGTGCGGACGCCTGCGGCGACGGCCGCGTACGAGACCAGGGCCTCGTGCTCCAGGCCGGTGCGCGGGGAGCGCAGGGCGCGCGGGTGGGGGGCGGTGCGCAGGCGCAGGCGGCGCCAGGCGCGGTGCAGGGCGGCGGCGGTGACGGCTTGGCGGTCGAGGAGCTGGACGTCGAGGTCGGGGCGGCCGTCGGCCTGCTGGACGAGGTGGCGGTAGGGCCCGGCTGGGTGGACGGCGGTGGGCCGCAGACCGGTCTCGCGCAGGCTGCGGAGGATCTCGGCGGGCCGGGGCCGCGGGTCCGGGGTGCCGGCGGCGTAGAGGACGCCGTGGGCGGTGGTCCAGCCGATGAGCAGGCCGAGGAGGAGCGCGGTGGGGGTGGCGTAGCCGCCGGCGAGTCCGGCGAGGCCGGAGAGGGCGAGGACGGTCCACGGCAGGCGTCGTTCGCGGATGCCGGAGGCGGTCAGGAAGGCGAGGACGGGGGCGAGGTAGCCGTACACGGGTTCGGTGTGGCCGGGGTGGCCGCCGGGCAGGGCCTGGGTGAGGGCGGTGAGGAGGGAGGCCGGGGCGAGTCCGTCGGCCCAGATTCCGGCGGCGAGCGTGGCGCCGTAGGCGAGGACGGCGGCGAGCAGGCCGTCGGAGACCTGCTGGAGGGCGCGCCGCCGGTCGGGGCCGAGGAGGCGGCGGGCGGCGAGGCCGACGGGCAGGAGCAGGACGGCGGCGGTGGTGAGGCCGCCGGCGAGGCCCGCCAGGGGGTGGGGTACCAGTTCGGTGGCCTCGGCGATGTCGGCGGCCATGCCGCCGGTGGTGGCGCGCGCGTAGTCGGCGAGCAGGACCGTGAGGGCGATCCCGAGCAGGCCGGTGAGCAGCCGGACCAGGGCGACCGGCTGCCGTATCCGGCCGGTGTCGGTCACCCGGGCCTGCGGGCCGCGGCCCCCGGGCGCGGGGGCGTGCCCCGCCGGCCGGGGCGGTCGCCCCGGTATGTGCCCGGGCGCAGCGCCCGCCTCGGCACCGTCGGTCCCCCCGTCGCCGGTGCCGCCGTCCGTTCTCCCCGTCATGATTGCCACGGGGGGCATGCTCCCATGGCGCCCTGAGGGTGCGCCGTGAGTCGCGGAGACCACCGGCTCTGCTGCGTCTGCCAGGTCGGCGGCGCGACGAGGCGGCGCGACGGGGCGGCGCGACGAGGTGGCGCGACGAGGCGGCGCGGGTGGGGTGAGCCGGCGGGCGCGTCTCGGCCCCGCTCCGGGCGTGTCTTCGCGCCCGCCCCGGGGCGGGCGTCACTACCCTGCGGGCATGACCGCCGCCTGCGAGGACCTCGCCATGGCCCCCGAGACCATCCAGCCCCTCCCACCCGTCGACGGCTGCGCCGAATGCCTGGCGCAGGGCCGCCGGAACTGGGTGCACCTGCGGATCTGCCTGGACTGCGGCCACATCGGCTGCTGCGACTTCTCGCCGCAGCGGCACGCCACCGCGCACTTCCACGCCTCCTCGCACCCGGTGATCCGCTCGTACGAGCCGGGGGAGGACTGGCGCTGGTGCTTCGTCCACGAGGTCATGGGCTGAGCGCCCGGGGTCGTCGGCCGGGCGCACCCCGCCGTACCGGCGGATTCGCGGTGGCACCGGGCCGCAGGCCGGATAAAATCCGGACATGGCGCTCATCTCGCACCTCGACGAGCAGCGCCCACGCGGCCACCGGCCGACGTCCGTCGCAGTCGGTGACCGCCGAAGGGAGGCCGACGATGACCAAGCGAACACCCGCCAGCACCGCCAAGCTCCGCCGGGGCACCCAGGAACTGCTGGAGCGCCGCGGCATGGCGAGCAACCCCGAGCAGTTCGCGCCACGCATGCGCATGGGCGCCACGCCCGCCGCGACCGCCGGGTACGCCGCCGCGGACCCCTTCCGGCACGGCGGGCGCGACGCGGGGACGGCGGCGGCGCACGCCGCTCCGGCGATGCACGCCGAGCTCAAGGGCCACCGGCACCGCGGAGCGGAGAAGCACTCCGCGCACTGAGCGGCTCCGCCGGCACGGGGGTGGACGGCCGCACCGGTCGTCCACCCCTGGCGCGTGCTCGGGGCCGGCGTTCAGGGGCCGCTCGGGGCGGTCCCGGATGGGCCGGCCCGCCGTTCTCGCGCGGACTCGTCCCGTCAGCCCCCACCGGACGCCGGGTGAGCCCGCGTTGGGGAGCAGCCGCATGAACCCCCGCAACGGGCGCCGTCGTTGGACCGTCCTCGCCGCCGCGGGAGCCTTTCCGGCCGCCGTCACGACCGGGGCGGCGAGGACGGTCCCGACACTCCGGCCCCTGGCGACCGCCGCGTTCGGGTCCGGCCAGGTGTGCGGCGCCCGCTGATGAACTGTCAGTGGCGTGCGGTACGTTCGTGCCGTTCACCAGGCGCGGCAGGACGACGGGGGCGCACGATGGCCGACGTGATCACGGGGGAGCCGGTCGAGCTCCAGCTGGAGCGGTACCGGACCGAACTCACCGGCTACTGCTACCGGATGCTCGGCTCGGTCTTCGAGGCCGAGGACGCGGTGCAGGAGACGATGGTCCGCGCCTGGCGCGGCCACCAGGGCTTCGAGGGCAGGGCCGCGCTGCGCTCCTGGCTGTACCGGATCGCCACCAACGTCTGCCTGGACGCGCTGAACGGCCGCAACAGCCGGGCCCGCCCGATGGACCTGGCCGGCCCGGTGACGGTCGCCACCGCGAGCGATGCCCGACTGCCCGAGGTGACGTGGATCGGCCCCGCGCCGGACGGCCGGGTGCTGCCCGGGGCGGGCGACCCGGCCGAGGTGGCCGCGCAGCGCGAGTCGGTGCGGCTGGCCTTCGTCGCGGTGCTCCAGCGCCTCGCGCCGCGCCAGCGCGCGGTGCTGATCCTGCGTGAGGTGCTCGGCTGGAAGGCCGCCGAGGTGGCCGAACTGCTCGGCAGCACGGTGGCCTCGGTCAACAGCGCGCTCCAGCGGGCCCGCTCGGTGCTCGCCGACGAGGGCGCGGCCGCCCGTCCGGCGCCCGCCCTGGACGACGACCACCGCGCGCTGCTGGACCGCTACGTCAGCGCCTTCGAGGCCTACGACATGGCGGCCCTCGCCGCGCTGCTGCACGAGGACGTCACGCTCAACATGCCGCCGTTCGCGATGTGGCTGCAGGGCCGGAGCGAGATCCGGGCGTGGATGCTCGGCCCGGGCCACGGCTGCCGGGGCTCCCGGCTGATCCCGGTGACGGCCAACGGCGGCCCGGCCTTCGCCCAGTACCGGCCGGACCCGGCGGGCGGGCACGAGCCGTGGGCGCTGATCGTGCCGGAGGTGTCAGCGGGCCGGATCACCGGGCTCACCAACTTCCTCGACACCGACGTGCTCTTCCCGCTCTTCGGCCTCCCGGCCCGGCTGGACGCCGAGTGGCAGCCCGGGCGTGCGTGACCGCCCGGGAGCCACGGGCAGGATGTCGGCCAGCCCGCTGAACGCGAGCAGCTCCCGCAGCGGACGGCTCGCGTTCAGCAGCAGGACGCCGACCCCGTGCCGGGCGGCGGCGAGCCGCAGCCGGGCGAGGGCATCGACGACGGCCAGATCGGGGGCGGTGAGCGCGCCGAGGTCGCAGGTGAGTGTCCGGTCGCCGGCGGTTCGCTTGGTCTCCATGCGGGTTGGACCGCTCCGGCGGCCCCGAGTCATCGGTCCTCGCGGAGTCCGGGCCGACGAGGCCGCTGCCCGCACGCGACAGCGGTGGCAGAGTAGGGGCCGCAGAACCACTGTCGCCCCTGTGCAGAGGAGGTCCGCCGTGTCGGCCGAGCCCTTGAAGTCCCGTGAGGAATGGCTGGCGTCGCTGCCGCGGATCTACGCGGCGGCCGGCTGCTTGCTGAGGGACGAGTCCGGGCGGCTCCTGATCGTGAAGGCCGGCTACCGCGAGCACTGGCAGTTCCCGGGCGGCACGATCGACCTCGGCGAGGGGCCCGCCGAGTGCGCGGCCCGGGAGCTGGAGGAGGAGACCGGCATCGTCAGGGCCGCCGGCGACCTGCTGGCGATCTCCTGGACCCACCCCTCGGCCGAACTCGACCACCCCGCCCAGCACTTGCTCTTCGACTTCGGCACCGTCCCGGACGGCACCCCCGTGACCGTCCCGGCCGGTGAGCTGGACGACTACCGCTGGGTCGTCGACGAGGAGGCGCCGGCCCTGCTCGGCCCGGCCCGCTCGGCGCGGCTGCGGGCCGCGCTGGAGGCGGCCGTCGACGGGCGGGTGCGGATCGTCACCACGCACGTGTCGGGGTTCTGAGCGGGCGTCACGAGCGGCACGGACCCCGGCACGGTCGACGCCCCGGGGCCCGTCCGCGGTTCACGGCTGTGCCGGGTTCGCGCTCCGGGCGGCGATGATGGCGGCGATGGCCTCCGAGATGAAGGTCTCCGCCTCGGCGCGGTCCACGTTCAGGTCGGCGAGCACGCCCGTGCCGTTCGCCTGCTCCAGCAGGGCGAGCAGGACGTGTTCGGTGCCGACGTAGTTGTGCCCGAGCTTGAGCGCCTCGCGGAAGGTCAGCTCCAGCACCTTCTTGGCCTGCGCGTCGAACGGGATCAGCGCGGGCAGCTCGTCGGAGGGGGCGGGCAGGGCGGCGGCCGCCGCGGTGCGGACCGCCTCCGCGCTGACGCCCTGGGCGGTGAGCGCCTTGGCGCCGATGCCCTCGGGCTCGGCGATCAGGCCGAGCAGCAGGTGCTCGGCGGTGATCTCGGCGTTGCCGGCCTTCCTGGCCTCCTCCTGCGAGACCACGACGACGTTCCGGGCGCGGTCGGTGAAGCGGGCGAAGCCCTGGCTGGGATCGAGGTCGTTGGGGGTGGCCGGGTCCTTGGGGACGAAGCGCTTCTGGGCGGCCTGCTTGCTCACGCCCATGCTCCGGCCGATGTCGGTCCAGGACGCGCCGGAGCGGCGGGCCTGGTCCACGAAGTGGCCGATCAGGTGATCGGCGAGGTCGCCCAGGTGGTCGGCGGCGATGACCGCGTCGGACAGCTGGTCGAGCGCGTCGGTGTGGACCTTCTTGATCGCGGCGATCAGGTCGTCGAGGCGCAGCGGAGTGGTGTTGGGAACAACGGGATTCTCCATGCGTCAACCGTAGGTTGTCGCCCGGGATGCGTCAACCGATAGTTGACGATAGTGCCGGGTAGGCTTCGGGCACCGGAAGCGGCCGGACGGAACGGAGGTGCCGGAGATGGCCGACGAGCTGCGGATCCTCACTTTGCCCGAGGGTGAGGTGCCGGCCGAACTCAAGCTGCGGGTGGCCGAGTTGCAGGACCTGGCGTGGCCGGGACCGCCCGGTCCGTCCACCGACCCCGTGCACGATCCGGCCCTGCGCCCGCTCTCCGTGCTGATGCTGGACGGCTCCCGGGTGGTGGCCGCGCTGGACGTGCTCTCCAAGGAACTCGTCCACGCCGGGCGGACGTACGCGGCGAGCGGCCTGTCCACCGTGGTCACCGACCCGGCCTGCCGCGGCCTCGGGTACGGGCGGCGGCTGGTGACGGCGGCCCGCGCCACCGCCCGGGAGCGCGGCGCGGACCTCGGGCTGTTCACCTGCGACCGCGGGCTGCAGGGCTTCTACGAGGGCGCGGGCTGGGAGCCGCTGCCGGGCGCGGTCCTGGTCGGGGGCACGGCGGAGGAGCCGTTCCCCAGCGACCGGGAGGGCTTCGACAAGGTGACGATGGCGGCCTTCTTCACCGCGCACGCCGTGCGCCACCGGGCGGACTTCCCGCACAGCCGGGTCGCCCTCCACCCCGGGACGATCGACAAGCTCTGGTAGCCGACGGGCCGTTGACCGTCAGGCCGCGGGCAGCAGGCGGGCCCGGACGGCGGCGATGTCAGCCGGCGTGACCCCGGCGGCGAGCAGGTAGCCGGCCGGCTCGAAACCGTCCAGCGCGGCGGTCAGCGCGGCCTCGGCGGTGGTGCCGGCCTCGGTGAGCACCGCGTCGATCCGGCGGTACTGGTCCGGCAGGCCCAGCATCCCGTACAGCGGGCGGACGTTGGGGCCGCTGAGCAGGTAGTCCTCGACTATCGCGGCCGGGCGGACGCCGGCCAGGGAGAGCAGGAGGAGGGCGGCGAGGCCGGTGCGGTCACGGCCGGCGCCGCAGTGGACGACCACGCCGCCGGGCCGGGCGCCGGCCACGGTGGTGACCAGCTCGGCGGCGGCGTGCGGGCAGTGGTCCAGGTAGGGGCGCAGCGCGAGCGGGGTGCCGTCCAGCCGTCCGTACGCCTCCCACCAGGCGGGGCCGGCGAGTTCGTCCAGCGGGACGCGGATCAGCTCGACGCTCTCGGGGCGGGGGAGGAGCGGCTTGTACTCCTCGGCGTTGCGCAGGTCGACGACGGTGCGGACGCCGTGGTCGAGGAGGGCGTCCCAGCCCTCGGCGGTGAGGCGGTCGAGGTTGTCGGCCCGGACGATCGCGCCGCGGGCGGTCGGGCGGCCGGAGGCGGTGGGCAGCGCGCCCAGGTCGCGGACGTTGAGGCAGCCGTCCCAGACGAGGGTGCGGTCCTCGGCGGTGGTCAGCGCGTGCGTCCGGATCATGGGGCTCCCCGTTTCCTCGTCAGGGGGTCCGTTACCCCCTCGTTATGAAGGACTATCGAGAGATCCGGATGGTTCCTCGCCGTTCGAATGCTCGGAACCTGCCGTTCAGGTGGTGCGTGGACCTGTTCAGGCGGCGGTCGGGGCGTCGGCCTCGGCGCTGACCAGCTTCTCCATCGGCTCGGCCGCGATCTGGCCGAGCATCGAGCCGGCCACGATCGCCCCGATCAGGAAGACGGTGGACAGCCAGGCCATGGTCGACACGGGGAGGGTGAAGGCGCCGACCACGCGGGCCGTGCACTCGGCCAGCAGCGCGGTGCCCCAGATCGCCGAGAACAGGCGCTCGTAGCGGTGGAAGGAGCGGGAGGCGGCCGCCCGGCCCTCGACCAGCCGCTGCCAGGCGGCGGCGCGGGCGTTCTTGCCCTTGGTCAGGAAGGGCATCAGCACCGGGGTCATGACCGGCCTGCCGACGATGGCGGAGGCCAGGACGGCCAGGGCGACGGTGCCGCTCAGCCCGCCGTCCTTGGCGATCATCATCCGGGCGTCGCCGGTGACGAAGGTCAGCGCCAGGCCGGCCAGGTTGACGGCCAGCATCAGCGCGGCCCACGGGTTGAGCTTGCGCTCGCGCAGCAGGCCGAAGACCGTCCGGCCGGCCGGGATGGCGCTGCTCCAGGCCAGGGCGGCGAACTCGCTCATCCCGCAGGCCGAGTGGAGCAGGTAGTAGCCGGCCAGCGGGGCGGCGACGTCCAGGAGGAGCGGGCGGAACGCGGAGGCGAGCGGGTTCGGCTCCTTCTGCGCGCCGGCCGGGGCGGTGGTGACCTCGGTGGCGACGACCTCGGTGGCGGCGACCTCGGTGGCGGCGACGCTGAGGGTCTGGCTCATGGTGGGTTCCTCCCCGCTGGTGGCCGCGGGCCGGTGCCCGCGTCGTGCCTCCAGTCTTCCGGCGCGACCCTTCGCCGGATCAGTGTCGTCCGTTGCCGGATCCGTATGACAGACGTCATGGTGCGCGTCATGACACCACCTCCACCCAGGCTCCGGACATGGCCTCCGACCTGCGGTTTCATGCCTCGGCCGCGGTGAGCGTCCACAGCCCGCGGCCCAGCGTGCCGGCACGCCGCGCGCTGCGGATGCGCTCGTCCCCGGCCGAGAGGAAGCCGGGCTCCGTGCCCTCCGGAACGGCCCGGGCGGTGGCCTCGGCCCCGGTCCGCGCGCAGGTCGGGACGAGCACCCCGTCGACGAGCTCGGCGCGCTGGATCCGGTGCGCCGCGGCGGTCCGGGCGTGACGGACGGCACGGTGGGGGCGGGGCGGCGGCCACGGCGGGGACGCGGGTCCGGTTGCTTCGCCCACGGATGATGCAGGCCGGGCGGCCCCGCCGGCGAGCGGCAGCCGTTCGTGGAACCTCGGGCCCGGCCGGGCCGGTCCAAGGTCGGGCCCGCCCGCGTCCCGCGCATGGCGCATGATGTGGCGGGTGCAGAGTGCAGAGCGCCCCGGAGCGGGCACCGGCAGCCCCGTCGGCCGGTCCGGACCAGTATCACCCGCCGCCCCGCCACGGGGCCCGGCCCCCGCTCCGGTCGATCTGGCCGAGGCCGTGCGGGCCGCGCAGGGCGGTGACGAGGAGGCGTTCCGGCTCCTCTTCCGGACCGTCCAGCCCGGCCTGCTGCGCTACCTGCGGGTGCTCGTCGGCGGCCGCCCCGAGGACGCGCAGGACGCCGAGGACATCGCCTCCGAGGCCTGGCTCCAGATCGCCCGCGACCTGGGCGGCTTCTCCGGCGACGGCGACGGCTTCCGCGGCTGGGCCGCCACCATCGCCCGCAACCGCGCCCTGGACCACCTGCGGGCCCGGCGCCGCCGCCCGGTCGCCGACCTGCCCTTCGAGTACCTCGCCGAGCTGTCCGCCGGGGACGACACCGCGGGCGCCGCGCTCGCCCGGGTCGGCACGGCCGACGCGCTCGCACTGATCTCCCGGCTGCCGCGTGACCAGGCCGAGGCGGTGCTGCTGCGCGTGGTGATGGAACTCGACGCGGAGAGCGCCGCGCAGGTGCTCGGCAAGCGGGCCGGCACCGTCCGGATGGCCGCCCACCGGGGGCTGCGGCGGCTCGCCAAGCTGCTGGAGCAGTCGTTCGGGCCGGGCGCGGGGCCGGGCTCCGGTGGCGGGTTCCCGGCTGCGCGCGCCACCGGGCAGGAGCCCGGGACGTCCTCCGGAAGGGCTGCCGGGAACGCCGCGAAAAAAATTTCTCCGCAGGGTGTGACAGAACGCCGGGCCGCGACGCTGAAGGACATGAGATGAGCACCAACCGATCCCGTCGGATCGACCGTGATGCCGCCGAGCACCTGCTCGGCGGTGCCGTGGGCGGCCCGTCGGCCGGGCAGGACGCCTCGCTCACCGGACCGGACGGCGACGCCGCCGGGCAGGTCGCCCGGGTACTCGCCGCGGCCGCCGCCCCGGCGACGGCCGCCGAGCTGGCCGGGGAGGAGGCCGCCCTGACCGCGTTCCGGGCGGCCCGTCTCGCGCCCCACCCCGTAGCAAAGACCGCACCCGTCCGGAGACGATCGATGGCAACCGCCGCCCTCGCCAGGGCCCTCAGCACGAAGGCCGCTGCCGCCGTGCTGGGCGCCACGGCGCTGTGCGGGGTCGCGGTCGCCGCCGGCACCGGGAACCTGCTGTCCCCGCTGGACGGCGGCTCCTCCGAGTCCGAGCGCACCCGCGTGGGCGACGGTGCCACCAGCGCCCTGCCCACGTCCGGGCACGCGCCGGGCGGGATGACCGCGAGCGGCCCGTCCGGCCGGCCGTCCGGCACCGGCTCGTCCACCACCGGCTCCCAGGGCCTCGGGCCGTCGGCCTCCCCGACGCCCGGCACCCCGTCTGCGGCGGGACGCTCCACCGGGCCGGCATCGCCCGCGCTGGTCGCCCTCTGCCACGCGTTCGGCGACCGGACGGCCAAGGGTGAGCACCCGGGCCGGCTGGTCCTGGACCCGGTGTTCGGCTCGCTGGTCGCGGCGGCCGGCGGCCCGGACCAGGTGGAGGACTACTGCGGGGAGGCGCTCGGCCGGGTGAGCGACGACGCCCACCGCAGCGCCACCCCGCAGCCGCCGCACGACTCCGCCGGGCCGGGCCAGGGGGCGGACGCGGGCAACGCGGCCGTCGGCGGCTCCGGCAACGGCAACGGCAAGGGCAACGGCGACGGTGGCACCGGCAAGAACAGCGGCGGCACCGGGGACGGCGGTGGTGCCAAACCCGGCAAGGGCGGAGCCGTGCCGACGGCCTCGCCCGACGTTCACCCGAGCAGACAGGACCAGCCGGCTCAGAGGTGACCCCCAGATCTCCGGGTGGGGGGCGAGCGAATCCCCCCGGGCTCGCCACCCATCCGGACAGCACCACCGCAGTACGGCAGTACCCGCAGTACCGCAGTACCCACCCGAGACCCCGGGTGGCCGGTCGGCTCCCCCGTGCCCACCGTCCACCCGGCCGGCCACCGGCCGGACCGGCAGGCGCAAACCCCGGACGCGCCGCCGGCCCGGCCGGCCCGGAACGTGTGGCCCGCCCGCCCGCAGTCCGGGCGGGCCACACACCCGAGTTCCACCCAGACCAGACCTGGACCGACCGTGACCGTCACTGAGTACGACCACGAGCCGGCGGTCGGGGATCCGCTGCCCGGTTCCCCGGCCGCCTCCCCCTCTCCGGAGGCCGCCCTGACCGCTCTCCTCCCGGCGATGTCGGCCTTCCCGGCCCCGCTGGAGGCCGACACCGCCGAACTCCCGGCGGTCGTGGCCCCGGCACCCCCGGAGCCGCCGGCTCCGGGGGCCGTCGACCCCACCGCGGCACCGGTGTTCGTGGACTCCTCCGGCCGCCGCCGTCGGCGGGTGCGCCGACTGGCCGTCCTGCTCGCCGTCCCCGCCGTCGGCTACCTCGGGCTGCTGGTCTCCACGGTGCTCGGCGGGCCCACCGTCAACGCTCCGTTCCTGCCGCTGCCGCAGCCGCCGGCGGCCGCCGCGCCCACGCCCCGGCCGACGGCCGCCACCGCGCCGGCCGAGCCGATCCCGGACGGTTCCGAGACGGCGCGCCCGGACTCCGTCCAGCCGGTCTCCGTCCGGCCGCCCACGGGCGCCCACCACCCGACCACCCCGACCGGCCCGGCCGCCCCCACCCAGGCCGCCGCCCCGGCCGCTCCGGGCGGCGCGTCCGGCGCCCCCTCGCCGTCGGCCACCGCCGCCCAGCCACCCGGCAGGAGCGGTACCGGCCCCGGGGCCCCCACGACGACTCCGACACCGGGCCACGGCCGCCCGAGCGAACCGCCGGGCAAGCCGACCAAGCCCGCCCTGATCCCCTGACCCCGACCTCCTGACCCCGACCCCCTGACAGCGGCCGACACCCGGCCCCCGCCGTCCGCGCAGCGCACCGCCCCGCGCCGCGCCGGTCCCCCGTGCCCGGACACCGCCCGCCCCTCACTCCCGAAAGCACCCGCCCCGTGAGCGCAGCCCGCCGCCGAAGAAAGCCCGCCCCCGCTCCGGCCGCCCGTCGGGGCCGGCGCGGAGTGCCCCGTCAGCGGCCCCTGCGCATGCACTGGGCGCTGCTGGCCGTCGTCCTGCTCACCCTCTCCGCAACCCTGCTCTTCCAGGGCTACACCCAGCACCTGTACGACAACCGCCCGGACGGCGACGCCGTACAGGCCGCCGCCGGCACCGTCCCCGAGGCGATCCGCACCGGCGGCCCGGTGATCGACACCGGCGGCGGCACGCCCCGCAGCGCCGCCCCCAAGCCCGGCACGATCGCCCTCACCTTCGACGACGGCCCGGACCCGCGCTGGACCCCGAGGATCCTCGACGTCCTGCACCAGGCCGGGGTCCACGCCACCTTCTTCCTGGTCGGCACCCAGGCCGCCGCCCACCCCGAGCTGGTGCGGCGGATGGTCGCCGAGGGCCACCAGGTCGGCGTCCACACCTTCACCCACACCGACCTCGGTGCCGCCTCCGCCTGGCGCCGCACGCTCGAACTGCGTGAGGCCCAGCTGACCCTGGCCGGGGCGGCCGACGTGACGAGCTCCCTGCTGCGCCCGCCGTACTCCTCGACCGCCGACGCCCTGGACGACCCGGGCTGGTCCGCCGTCCAGCAGGCCGGGCGCGAGGGCTACCTGACCGTCCTCACGACCCAGGACAGCGAGGACTGGCAGCGCCCCGGCGTGGGCACGATCGTCAAGAACGCCACCGCCGGAACGGGCAGCCAGGGCCAGGTCCTGCTGATGCACGACGCCGGCGGCGACCGCTCGCAGACCGTCGCCGCGCTGCCCGACGTGCTGTCCGGGCTCAAGGCGCGCGGCTTCCGCTTCACCACCGTCAGCGACGCGGTCGGCCTGCCCGACCCGGTCCGGCCGGCCGGGGCGGGCGACCACTGGCAGGGTCTGGCACTGATCTGGCTGATGTGGGCCGGCGACTGGGTGCTCACCGTCCTGGGCTGGCTGCTGTGGGCGGCGGGCGCGGTGAGCATGCTGCGCGCGGTGGCCGTGGTGGTGGCCGCCGTCCGGCACAAGCGGCTGCGCCGCCGCGGCTGGGGCCCGCCGGTGACCGAACCGGTGAGCGTGATCGTGCCCGCCTACAACGAGGTCGCCGGGATCGAGCCGGCCGTGCGTTCGCTGCTGGCCTCCGACCACCCGGTCGAGGTGATCGTGGTCGACGACGGCTCCACGGACGGCACCGCCGACCTGGTGGAGTCGCTGGACCTGCCGTACGTGCGGGTGATCCGGCAGGAGAACGCGGGCAAGCCTACCGCCCTCAACACCGGTATCGCCGCCGCCCGGGCCGAGCTGCTGGTGATGGTGGACGGCGACACCGTCTTCGAGCCGGACGCCGTCCGGAAGCTGGTGCAGCCGTTCGCGGACCCGTCGGTCGGCGCCGTCTCGGGCAACGCCAAGGTGGTCAACCGGGGTGGCCTGCTGGGGCGTTGGCAGCACATCGAGTACGTGGTCGGGTTCAACCTGGACCGCCGGCTGTTCGACCTCGCGGAGTGCATGCCGACCGTCCCGGGCGCGGTCGGCGCCTTCCGGCGCTCCGCGCTGCTCGCCGTCGGCGGGGTCGGTGAGGAGACCCTGGCCGAGGACACCGACCTCACGATGGCCCTGTGCCGGGACGGCTGGCGGGTCGTGTACGAGGAGGGGGCGAAGGCCTGGACGGAGGCGCCCGCCTCGCTGAGCGCGCTCTGGCGCCAGCGCTACCGCTGGTGCTACGGCACCCTCCAGGCGATGTGGAAGCACCGCGGCGCGCTCGTCCAGGGCGGACAGGCGGGGAAGCTGGGCCGGCGCGGCCTGCTCTACCTGCTGATGTTCCAGGTGCTGCTGCCGCTGCTCGCTCCGGTCGTGGACGTCTTCGCGCTGTACGGCCTGGCGTTCCTGGACCCGGTCCGGATCATCGGGGTGTGGGCGGCGTTCCTGCTGGTGCAGGTGCTGATGGGGGCGTACGCGTTCCGGCTCGACAAGGAGCGCATGGGCCCGCTGTGGAGCCTGCCGCTGCAGCAGTTCGTGTACCGGCAGCTGATGTACCTGGTGGTGATCCAGTCGGTGTTCACCGCGCTGGCCGGCTCCCGGCTGCGCTGGCAGCGGATGCAGCGCTACGGCAGCCTCCAGGGCACGGCCGCCGCGGCCGCACCGGGCACTCCTCCGGAGCCGGCCGGCGCGGGCGGCTATCGTGCACGGGTGCACGAGGCGGCCCGGAACCCCGGGCACGGCACGTGAGGGGAGTCCCAGATGATCGGACGGGCGCTCAACGGGCGTTACGAACTCGTCGAGATACTCGGCGTCGGCGGCATGGCCACCGTCTGGCGCGGCGTGGACCGCGTGCTGGGACGCCAGGTGGCCGTCAAGGTCCTCAACGGGGGCCTCGCCGACGACCCGCGCTTCGCCGAGCGGTTCTCCCGGGAGGCGCAGCACGCCGCGATGCTGGTGCACCCGAGGATCGTCATGGTCTTCGACTCGGGCATGGACCAGGGCTCGCCGTACATCGTCATGGAGCTGGTGCACGGGCGCTCGCTGGCGGAAGTGCTCGCGCAGCAGCCGCAGCTGCCGGTGGAGCGCGCCGTCGGCATCGCGGCGGCGGTGTGCGAGGCGCTCGCGGTCGCGCACGCGGCCGGGCTGGTGCACCGCGACATCAAGCCGGGCAACATCATGATCACCGACGACGGCGGGGTGAAGGTCGTCGACTTCGGCATCGCCCGGGCCGGCTCGTCCAACAACCTGACCCAGACGGCCATGGTGCTCGGCACCGCCGCGTACCTGTCGCCCGAGCAGGCCACCGCCTCCGAGCTGGACGGCCGCACCGACCTCTACGCGGTCGGCTGCGTGCTGAGCGAGATGCTGACCGGCGAGACCCCGTTCACCGCCGAGACCCCGGTGGCGATCGCGTTCAAGCACGTCAGCGAACAGCCGCCGGCGCCGTCCGCACGGCGCCCCGGGCTGCCGCCCGCGCTGGACGCGGCGGTGCTGCGGCTGCTCGCCAAGAACCCGGCCGAGCGGCCCGCCGATGCCTCCGCCGCCCGCGTCGAACTCCTGGCCACCGTCCCGGGGCTGGTCGTCGGCGACCCGACGGCGGAGCTGCTCGCCACCGCCGCGCCGACCCAGGCGCTGCCGCCGGTCCCGTCGAACCAGCAGCACACCACCGTGCTCCCGCCCCAAGCTCCCGCTGCCACCTCCCTGATGGCGCCCGTCCCGGTGGCGCCACCCGCCCCCGCCCCTGCCCGGGCCACCCGCAGCCGCAAGCCGCTCGTCCTGGGAGCGCTGGGCGTGGCCGGCCTGGCCGGGGTCGCCGCCATCGCCCTCACCGCCTTCGAGCCGGCCGGCAACGCGGCCGCCCGCAGGCCGGCCGCCACCGCGCCCGCCGCCCAGGCCCCCGCGCCCGCGGCCACCACCGCCCCGGGCGCCGCGCCCACCACGGCGGCCGGCCCGCCCGCCGCCACCCCGACCGTCCCGCGCAACCAGCCCCCGGCCGCCCAGCTGAACGCCCTCCGCCAGGCCGTCGCCCAGACGCAGATCGGCGGCAAGGACCGCGACCGTCAGGTGGAGCTCCTGCGCGTCCTGGACGACGCCGCCGCCCGTCTCAACGAGGGTGGACCCGACGACGCCACCCAGGATCTGAGGGACGCCCAGAAGCTGGTCCGCGACCTGAGCAAGAAGCACGCCATCGACGGCCCCACCAGCAAGGACTGGAACGCCCGCCTCGGCGCGCTCTTCACCGCCCTCCACGCGGCGGCCGACAACCCGGACGACTGATGCCCGGCCATGCGCGAGAGGCCGTGACGGTTAGGCGTGGTGGCGGAGTTCGCCGGATTTGATGGCTCGGAGGAGGGTGGCGAGGCGAGCAGGGGTGGTGCGGAGGATGGTTTCGCCTTCGTCCGACTCGCGGAGTTCGACCAGCCCGGCGGCCGTACGGACCTCAACGCACTCGTTGTTCGCGGCGCTGAAGCTGGACTTCTGCCACTCTGACCTACGCATAGCTGGCCTTCACATCCTTCATGACGGATCGAATGAAATCGCGTGATCCTTCTTCGGGAAGCGCCGTGGAGTCCAGGCGAGAGAAGATCGCTCGGTGCTTGGTCAGGTCCGCTGGGGAGTCGAAGAAGAGTGCGCCCTGGGTTACATCCATCTGGATGGTTCCCAGTTCAGGGACTGGCCCCTCGGCGAATGTGAGGTTCTCGCCAGAGCCGGGAAAGGTATCGACGGCGAACGGTACGACGCGGACCGAGATGCCGGGCTGCTCGGAGTCTTTGAGAAGTGAATCAAGCTGACCGGCGAGGACCTTGGGCCCGCCGAACTGCATCCGCAACGCTGCCTCGTGGACGAATACCTGCAAGGGCACAGCACCGGAGCGGACGACCTCTTGTCGCTTGAGTCGAAAGGCTGTCCTGGTGTCGATGTCTTCCGGTGGCAGGGGAGGGAAGATCCGGGCGAACACGGCAGAGGCATAGTCGCTGGTCTGGAGCAGGCCAGGCATGTAGGTGGTCGTGCAGATGGTCAGCCGCGTGGCACGGCTTTCGAGCTCCGCCACCTCAAGGAAGTCGATGGTCAGGGCGCCGCGATACTCCTCCCACCAGCCCTTCTCCCGCTCGGAGGCCATGTTGGCGAGGGCGTTGATCAACGGCTGGTTGGCGCAGTTGCAGGCCGAGGCGACGGTCCGCAGGCGCTCGGGGCTGACGCCGATCTTTGCTGTCTCCATCTGCGTCATCTGGCCGGGACTGATTCCGAGAATGCGGGCGAGCTGGCTACCGCCGAGGCCGACTTGCTCCCGCATCCTCCGCAGCTCGGTGCCGAGCCGGCGCTGACGGAGGGTCGGATTGGAGCGAAGGGCCATGGCGTCCTCTCTGTCGGTGCTGGGGCCAGTGTGCCGCGCTGGCGTTCAACAGGTCCATCTGGGCTGGGTTTCACGGTAGAGGGAACTTTTAGGTCCACGCCTAAAAACTCAGGCGTCGTGCGCTATGGTCGATGTCATATCGATCCGACGGATCGTCAGTAACGCTATTCCGTAGCACCGCAGAGCAGTCATGCCTTCCGCCTGGCCTGGCTCACGGCGACGTATCCGCCGGTTCTCCGACACCACTCCACACCACGCCCGGGAGTCCTCCCATGCGTCACCTCAACACGCCCTCCCTCGCCCTCACCCGTCAGTCCCTCCGCGACGCGATGACCCGCGCCGGCTGGCCCCCCTCCTCCACCTTCGACGCCGAACTCGCCCTCTGCGAGCTGCTCGTGAACGCCTGGCGGCACGGCGACACCCCCGCGCCGATCGTCCACATCCTCTTCCTCGACAAGGTCCTCCGGGTCTCCGTCTCCGACGAGAGCCCCGTGCTCCCGGGCCCGCGGACCCCCGCCCTCCTCTCCGAGTCCGGCCGGGGCCTCCAACTGGTCGAAGGCCTCACCAGCCGCTGGGGCGTCGACCCGCAGGAGCGCGGCAAGTCGGTCTGGTTCGAGTGCGAGCTGGACGCCGCCTGATGTCCCTCCGCCGCCACCCCATGAAGCCGACCGACCCGCGGATCCGGCACTACTCCGACGACCACATCCGTACCCTCCTCGCCGAAGTCCAGGAGCGCGGAAAGAAGTTCGGCCTGATCTGGCCCTCCGCCGACACCGACAGGACCATCGACGGCCGGGTCCTCGTCCGCTTCAACACCGCCCCGGCCTCAACCCTCCTCAACCTCCTCACCCTCCTCCTCGACGCCGAACGCGAGATCTCGTGCGATTCCTGATCCCCACCGCCTTCGCCGTCCTCCTCGCCCTCGCGATCGCCACCGTCGCCCTGGGCGTCATCACCGCCCTCCGCGCGACCCGGCCGCCGGACGAGGGCAGCTGACCGACCGGAAGTGTGGCGGGTCGCGTGCACAGGCCCGCCGCGCCGGATTCAGCCCTGCCAGCCAATCCGTCTCTCGGCATTGCTGTGGATCGCCGGGGACGCCGTCCCGCCCGCGCGCCTGCTCCGTTCAGGCCGAGCCCACGGCTCCGTCCGTCCGGCCGGGTTCGTCCAGCAGCTCCAGCACCGCCAGCACGCCCACCAGCCCGAGCGCCAGGCAGAGCGTCACCAGTGCCGTCGGGTAGCTCCACAGCACGAAGGCCAGCGCCGCCCCCGCGACCGCCGCCCAGCCCAGCCACGCCTTCCAGCGGTGCACGAACCGCCCGACCGGCCCGAGCCGCAGCCCAGCCCGCTCGGCGGTGCTCCGCACCGCGCCCAGCCCGGCCCGCCACAGCCCGCGGACCGTCCCGGCCCACCGTCCGGAGCCGCTGATCCAGGCGCCCAGCGCGACCAGCAGCCCGAGCGCGATCACCACCCGGACGGTGGAGCGCAGGTACCGCACGAGGGTGTCGTAGACGGCGTGCGCGGCGGCCTGGTCCACGCCCGCCGGGAGCGCGTCCAGGTAGACGGCCCGGAACACGCTCAGCCCGACGCCCAGCAGCAGCGCCCCGCCGGCCATGCCGAGCGCCGCCGCGACCACCGCCCGGCGGCGCCGGACGGCCAGCAGTACCCCGCCGACCGCGCAGGCCACGGCCAGCACCGGCACCCAGAAGCCGGCCACGTCGAGCACCCGCAGGCCGGTGCGCAGGGTGGGGACGGCGTCCGACTGCACCAGCGTGTACGAGGTGTGGATCTCCGGGATCCGCGAGGCGATGGACAGCCCGTGGTCGACGAGCGCGGTCCTCACCCGGGCGATCAGCGGGGCGAGGTCGAGCACCACGGTGTCGTTCTTGATCTGGACGGCGCCGCCGCCCTGCCCGGTGAGCATCCGGTCGATCGCGGCGTGCGCCTCCCGGTTGGCGTCCGTCCAGACGGCGGCGAAGGCGTCGCTGTCCACGACGCGCTCGACCTGGGTGTGGACGAAGCCGGTGAGCCCGCTGTCGAGGGCCTGGCCGATGCTGCCCAGCAGTGCGCCGAGCTTGGGCCGGTCGTCCGGCGCGATGTCGGCGAGCAGTGAGTCGACCGGGAGTTGCTTCATGATCTCGTCGGTCACCCGGTCGGTGACGGCGGCCCGGACGGCCGGGTCCCGGGCGAGCGGGGCCATCGTGGCCACGTACCGGTCGGTGTCGGAGATCTGCGACTTGGCCCAGACGGCGACGGCGCCGAGCGGCGTCAGCAGGAAGGCCAGCAGGATCAGCAGGACGGCGAACGAGGACCGCACCCGGTGGTGCGGCGGGCGGGTTCGCAACTCCTCGGCGAGCCGCGCCTCGTGGGCCTCCACGGCGCTCAGCCGGGCCCGCAGGTCGGCCAGTTCGCCGGGCGGTTCGCCGGACGTGTCGCCGGGCGGCCCGTCGGACGGTTCGTCGGGCGGCATGCGGTGACTCCGTTCCTCCGGTCGGTGCCTCCCAGGAGACAACGGATCACCGCGGACGGCCACTCGGGATTCCGGGACGACGGGGCCCGGGAACGGCGGAAGCCCCCGGCTCCGTCACGGGGACGGGGCCGGGGGCTTCCGGAAGGTCCGGCTTGACTCAGGCGGTCGTCTCGGGCCGCTTGGTCTCGGCCGCCGTGGTGATGTTCGTCGGGGTGACGGCCGGGCGGTCGGCCGGCTGCTGGGCGGTGCTCTGCGCGGTGCCCGCGGCGTCGGCCGGGGTGTCGTCCTCGCGCATCGCCTTCGTCTCCGCCTTCAGGATGCGCATCGACTTCCCGAGGCCGCGGGCCATCTCCGGCAGCTTCTTCGATCCGAACAGCAGGACTACGATCGCCAGCACCACCAAGATGTGCCAGGGCTCAAGACCGTTCCGCAGCATCCCTGGCCACCGGTCCCTTCTTGTCTAGAGTCACGGGAGGGCAAAGTACCCGTCCGGCCAGTATGCCTGGACTTGACGCGGAACGGATACACCGGCCGGGAAACGCTGGTCGAAAACCAGGTGCCGCTCAAGCGGACCGCGAGTGCCTGCACCCTGTTCCGACCTTGGCGGCCAGGGGTGTCGGAGGTCACAGTGGGCGAAGGCCGGGTTCAGTAGACGAAGGGGACGAGCCGCTTCGACTCCCGCCGGTACTGCGCGTACGCGGGGCCCAGCGCGGACACCAGCAGGCGCTCCTCGGCGGCGATCCGCCAGCTGTAGGCGGCGAGCAGCAGCGCGAGGACGACCAGGGTGGCCGGCCAGCTGCCCAGGCCGAGCGCGTAGCCCGTCCACACCAGCAGGCTGCCGCAGTAGCCGGGGTGACGGATCAGCCGGTACGGGCCGGTGCGGACGACCTGCTGGGTGTCCACGGTGCGCAGGGTGCGGGTGTAGAACCGGCCCAGGGCGCGCATGCCCCAGGCCCGCAGCGCCAGCCCGGCGGCGATCAGCGCGACGCCGAACCAGCGCGCCCCGACGGGAAGTTCGCCGACGGACGCGCGGCCGAAGAGGACCACCGCCAGGACGGAGACGGCGTAGCAGGCGAGCAGCAGCCGGGTCGAGCCGCGGTCGCGGTCGTCCGCGCGCCAGGTGCCGGCGGCGGAGTCCTCGCGGCGGCGCAGCAGCAACTCGTACCCGGCCCAGCACAGGACACCGAGGACGGAGAGCAGGCTCGGCAGGGACATGGGGGCTCCTGACGCTCGGGGACCACGGGACGGGCCGCGGACGGGGGCCACGTCCCCACCACGCTCCTCCTGCCCGGCCGGCCCCGCACGGACCCGGGGGTGGACGCGAGCGCTTCCACCCCCGGGTGGAGCCTCAGTCCGTCCGCCGTGCCAGCAGGTAGCCGCGGCGGGTCGGGGCCTCCTCGGGCAGGCCCTCCCGCTCCAGCCGGGCCTCGACGGCGAACCCGGCCGCGGCGAGGTGCGTGGCGACGGCGTCCGTCTGCAGGAAGTGGAAGTCCACGTCGACCTCGTGCCCCCACCACTCGTCCAGCCGCCGTACCTCGGTGCCCAGGTGGAACGAGACCAGCAGGACGCCCCCGGGCCGCAGCACCCGCCGCATCTCGGCGAACGCGGGCGCCAGCTCGTCGGGCTCCAGGTGGATCACCGAGTAGAGCGCCACGGCCCCCGCGAACTCCCCGTCCCCGGCGGGCAGGTCGAGCAGGTCGCCGGCGCGGAAGGCGGCCTTCGGGTGCTCGCGGCGGGCCAGCTCCACCATGCGGGGGGAGAGGTCGATCCCGACGACCTCGGCCCCGCGCCCGGCCAGCCACCCCGCCACGTGCCCCGGCCCGCACCCGAGGTCCGCGACCACCCCGCCGGCGGCCTCCTCCACGACCACCCCGAGCAGGGCCCGGTCGACGGCCTTGTGCGCCAACTCGCCCCCGATCCGCCCGAGGTACTCCTCCGCCACCGTGTCGTAACTCCCGCGCACCCGCGCGTGATCAGCAACCATGGCCCCACCCTGGCACGTTGCTTCGGGCTGCAACAGATGTACAACTGCTACATTTGCGACATGACTGAACCGGTGATCGAATCGATGGCCGAGGTCCGGAGCCATCTGGCGGACGTGATCGACCGAGCCCGCCGTGACGAGACCCCGACGATCATCACGCGACGCGGCAAGCAGGAGGCCGTGGTGATCGACATCGCCGAGTACCAGCGCCTCAAGGAGGTCGCGGAGCGGGCCGAGGACGACTGGCTCAACCGTCTCGCCGACGAGGCGGTGGCCGAGGGCTTCGACGGCTCCGTCTCGCTGGAGGAGATGGCCGCCATGCTCCGCGAACACCACGGCTGACCGCGATGGGGCACGTCACGCGCTTCAGCCCGCGCGCGCAACGGGACCTCCTCAAGGTGCCCAGGCCGGAGGCCCTCCGGATCCTCCACCGCCTGGCCGAACTCCAGCGGGCGCTGGACGGCGGCGACACCTCGGGGTTCGACGTCAGGGCTCTCCAGGGGCACCACGCCCGATGGCGACTGCGGGTGGGGGACTACCGCGTCGTGTACACCGTCGGGGACGGGGTGCTGATCGTCTGGGTCATGGCTGTCGACAACCGGCGTGAGGTGTACCGGAGCCTCTAGCGCCTTGCCCCCGCCCTGGCCCGGCTCGAACACGGCTGGTCCCCTCCACAACGGGCCGGCGCTCAGGGGTATCGGCGCCGGCCGACGCAGGGCCGCGGGCAGTTTACGGGACAGGGAACGGCGGAGAGCCCCGCCCGAGTGGGCGGGGCTTCCCCGATGCGTGGCTCCGGCCCGGGTGGGGTCAGACGCCGGCCGGTTCCGGGGCCGGGGCGGGGGCGGCGGCCGGGAGGTGGCGCATCAGGCGGTAGGCCAGGACGGCGGCGCCGAGGGCGAAGACCAGGCCGACCACGGCCGCCACGTGCAGCCCGTCCGTGAACGCGGCCCGGGCGGTGGCGAGCAGGTCGGCGCCCAGCCGGCCCGGGAGGTGGGCGGCGACGGTGGCCGCGCCGCCGAGGGTGTCCCGCGCGGCGCGGGCGGCCTCGCCGTCCACGCCCGCCGGGAGGGCGCCGACCAGCTGGTGGCGGTAGACCGCGGCGCCCGCCGCGCCGAGCAGCGCGATGCCGAGCGAGCTGCCGAGCTCGACCGCCGTCTCGGAGGTGGCCGAGGCGGCGCCGGCCCGCTCGGCGGGGGCGGCGGACACGACCATCTCCGCGGTCATCGTCATGGTGCCGACCGTCCCGGCGGCCAGCACGCCCGCCGCGGTGAGGATGAGCGCGAGCGGCGAGCCCGCGCCGACCTGCGTCATCATCGCGAAGCCCGCCGCGCCGACCAGGAACCCGCCGCCCATCAGCACCGCCGGGCGGACCTTCCCGGCGAGCGCCGAGCCGATCCCGACCGCCGCGCCGACGCCGACGCTCGGCACCAGCGACCAGAGCGAGGCGGTGAACGGGCTCATGCCCTTGACCAGTTGCAGGTACTGCGAGGTGAAGAGGGTGAAGCCCATCATCGCGAACATGGCGACGGCGTTGACGCCGACGGCCCCGCTGAACTCGCGGATGCGGAACAGGCCCAGGTCGATCAGCGGCTCGGCGGCGGTGCGCTGGCGCCACACGAACGCGGCGGCGAGCAGCAGCCCGACCGGGACGGCGAGGGCGGGCAGCAGGCTCCAGCCGTCCACCGCGAGGGTCTTCACGCCGTAGACGATCGGCAGGATCGCGGCCATCGAGAGCACGGCGCCGAGCAGGTCGAAGCGGCCGGTGCGTGCGGTGGAGCGGTACTCGGGCAGCAGCACGGGGGCACCGAGCAGCACCAGGGCCATCACCGGGACGGCGAGCAGGAACGCGGAGCCCCACCAGAAGTGGTCGAGCAGCAGGCCGCCGGCCACCGGGCCGAGGGTGGCGCCCGCGGTGAGGATGCCGCCCCAGGCGCCGAGCGCGATCTGCCGCTGCTTGGGGTCGTGGAACATGTTCCGGATCAGCGCGAGCGTCGAGGGCATCACGGTGGCCCCGGCGACCCCGAGCAGGGCCCGGGCGGCGATCAGCTGTCCGGCGCTGTCGGCCCAGGCGGCCAGCAGCGAGGCGCCGATGAACCCGGCCGCGCCGGTCATCAGCAGCCGGCGGCGGCCGATCCGGTCGCCGAGCGCGCCCATCGTGATGAGCAGGCCGGCCAGCAGGAACGAGTACATGTCCATGATCCACAGCTGCTGGGTGCCGCTGGGGGCGAGCGTCGTGGAGATGTAGGGGACGGCGAAGAACAGCACGCCCATGTCCATGGCGAGGACGAGGGTCGGCAGCAGGAGGACGGCCAGGCCGATCCATTCACGACGGCCCGCGCGGCCGGTGGTTGCGGTCATGGGAAGTACCGTACGGACGTTCAAGACACTTGTCTAGTACGAACGTGTCAATCGCTTGTGCAAGACGAGAGTGCAAGACGGAGGTGCAAGACATCTGTGCAGCACTTCCGTAGGATCGGAGTATGGGAAACCGCGAAGACCTCATGGCGGGCGCCAAGCGCTGCCTGTACGAGAAGGGCTACGGCCGCACCACGGCCCGGGACATCGCCACCGCCTCGGGCGTCAGCCTGGCTGCGATCGGCTACCACTTCGGCTCGAAGGACGCGCTGCTCAACGCGGCGATGATCGAGGCGATCGGGGAGATGGGCATGGCCCTGGGTGCCGTCGTCATCGCCGCGAACCAGGCCTCGGAGGACCCCGAGGAGCGCTTCGTCGCGGTGTGGGAGGGCCTCAAGGGCGTCTTCGTCGAGCACCGGGGCCTCTGGGCGGCCCAGTTCGAGGCGCTCGCGCAGGCCGGGCACGAGCCCGACCTGGCACAGGCGCTCGCGCAGGCGCAGAGGGAGGGCCGGCTCGGCCTCGCCGCGCTCTTCCAGGGGCTGCCCGAGGTGCCGGACACCGAGGAGGAGCTCGCCCGCGGCTCCTTCTACCAGACCCTCCTGGCCGGGTACGTCGCCCAGTGGCTGGCCGCGCCCGAACTCGCGCCGTCCGGACGGGACTTCCTGCGCGGGCTGCGGCTGGTCGCGGCGAGCGTGCCGGAGCCCGTCACGCGGTGACCGTCACGCCGTGGCCGTCACGCGGTGGCCGTCACGTCGTGACGACGGTCAGCAGCACCACCGAGTCGACGTGGGCCAGCAGCCCGTGCCGCTCCTGCGGGACGGGCGCCAGCTGGCCCGTCGACAGCTCCTGGTGCTGCCCGGCCACCGTCAGCGCCACCCGGCCGCGCAGCACCTGCACGCTGCCGGCGGTGGGCGGGGTGTGCTCGTCCAGCGAGGTGCCGCCGGTCAGGGCGATCACGGTCTGCCGCAGCACCCCGTCGTGCAGCACGAGGTGGGCGCTGCGCCCGTGCGGGCTCTCGGCGGCCTTCGCGGCGTGCTCCACGGCGAGCTGTTCGAGATCGGGCATCGCGGCGTCCTCCTGCCTGTGAGCCCAGGTTGGCGGACGCCGGGGGCTCCCGCACCCGGAGCCGTTCGGGGTGCGGGCCCCGCCCAGTGCCCGCATCGTGGAGGCATGGCGACCAACGAGAGTTACCTCAGCGGGTTCCAGGTCAACCGCCCGCTGCTGATCGGCGGCGCGGTGCTCACCGGCATCGGCTCGGTGCTCGGCGCGGCCGGGGTGGCGATGGTGTGCGTGGCGCTGGCCGCCGCGGGCCGCGACTGGGTCCGCAGCCGGGAGACCCCGCCCACCGCCCTGGCCCAACGGGCGCTGCACGAGGCGCGGGTGGCCTCCGTCGCCGGCTGGCAGGCCTGGCGCGCCGAGCACGGGTCGCCCAACTGACCCCGCCCGCGACCCCGCCCGTGCACCCCGCCCGTGCACCCCACCTGGTCGGAGCGGCCGGCCGCGGCGACCGGACGGGCACGGCGGGCCGCCATGGGGGTGCGGCCCGCCGCAGCTGGGAAACCTGCCGACAGCCGGCCTACAGGCCGAGCGACTTGGCGATGATGCTGCGCATGACCTCGCTGGTGCCGCCGTAGATCCGGAAGACCCGGTTGTCGGTGTAGAGCCGGGCGATCGGGTACTCCAGGATGTAGCCGTAACCGCCGTGCAGCTGGAGGCACTTGTCGATGACGGTGGACGCCGACTCGGTGCAGAACAGCTTCGCGGCGGCCGCGTCGGCCACGGTCAGCTCGCCCTGCTGGTACAGCTCCAGCGCGCGGTCCACCATCGACTGCTGCGCCACCACCTGGGCCTCGCAGTCCGCGAGGGTGAACTTGGTGTTCTGGAACTCGGCGACGGCCTTGCCGAACACCTTCCGGTCCTTGACGTACTGCAGCGCGAACCGCACCGCCGCCGCGGCCGCCGCGTACGCGCCGACCGCGATCGCGAGCCGCTCCTGCACCAGGTTGTGGGTCAGGTAGGTGAAGGCCCTGCCCTCCTCCCCGAGCAGGTTCTCCACCGGCACCCTGACGTCGCTGAACGCCAGCTCGGCGGTGTCCGAGGTGCGCAGGCCGATCTTCTGCAGCTTGCGGCCGACGGTGTAGCCCTCGGACCCGGTGTCCACGCAGAGGATCGAGAGCCCGCCCCGGCGGTTGTCCGGGTCGTACGGGGAGGTGCGGCAGACCACCAGGACGAGGTCGGCCAGCACGCCGCCGGTGATGAAGGTCTTGGCGCCGTTGAGGACGTAGTGGGTGCCGTCCTCGGAGAGGCGCGCGCTGGTGGTGATGCCCGCGAGGTCGGAGCCGGTGCCCGGCTCGGTCATCGCGATCGCGGTCATGATGTCGCCCGAGACGAAGCCGGGCAGCCACCGCCGCTTCTGCTCCTCGGTGGCGTACTCCAGCAGGTACGGCAGGACGAGCCCGGTGTGCACCCCGGACGAGCCGAAGCTGACGCCCGCGCGGGCGGTCTCCTCGGCGATCACCGCCTGGTACTTGAAACCGCTCTCGCCGGCGCCGCCGTACTCCTCCGGTACCTCGATGCCGTAGACGCCGAGCGCGCCGAGCTGCCGGTAGAAGTCGCGCGGGGGGTGGCCGTCGGCCTCCCAGCTCTCGTAGACCGGGACGACCTCGTTCGCGATGAAGTCCCGGATGGTCTCCCGGAAGGCCTCGTGGTCCTCGGTGAACACGGTGCGGCGCACGGGGCGCTCCCTTCGGTGGTGCCGGTCACGGCTGAAGGTGCCAGGTGATGGCCCCACAAGTTAATCCCGGGTAGCTTCGGCTGTCCAGGGTCGGCACGGAGCGGACCGCCCGGTGAACACCGGGCCACGGCCATGACAAGTGAATCCTTGCTAGCCTTCCCTCGGCAGGGCGGCAGGAACCGGGAGGGGCGGCAGCATGGTGGTCCGACGGCCCCCGGGGCGGCGCGCCCAGATACTCGCCGTGGCGGCCGACCGCTTCCACCGCAGCGGCTACCACCAGGTCTCGATGACCGAGGTGGCCGCCGGCGTCGGCATCACCGCGCCCGCCCTCTACCGGCACTTCCGCGGCAAGCCCGAACTCCTCGACCGCGCCGTCCGGCTCGGCCTGGACGCGCTCGCCGACGGGCTCCGCGCGGCCGACTCCACCGCCGGGCTGGGCGCGGCGCTGGCCGCCGTCGCCGTGGGGCACCGGCCGCTCGGCACCCTGGTGCAGCGCGACGCCCGGCTGCTGCCGCCGGCCCGGCGGGCGGCCCTGCGCCGCGAACTGCGGGCGGACGTCGCCGCGATGAGCGCCGTCCTGCGCGCCGAACGCCCGGAACTGCCGGACGCGGACGCCGAGTTGCTCTGCTGGTCGGCGCTGTCGGCCTGCGCCGGGCTCTCCTACCAGTCGGCGGCGCCGCAGCCCCGGCGGGCCGAGGCGGTGCTGCGCGAGGTGGTCGCGGCCGTTCTCGCGGTGTCCTTCACCGGGGCCGGCAGCGGTGGCACCGGTACCGGCAGTGGTGGCACCGCCGCCGAAGCCGCCGCGCCCCGCCCGCAGGCCCGGCGCGAGGAGCTGCTCGCGGCGGCCGTCCGGCTGTTCCACGAGCGCGGTTTCGACAACGTCAGCACCGAGCAGCTCGGCGCCGCCGTCGGCATCTCCGGCCCCAGCGTGTACCGGCACTTCGACAGCAAGGCGCAGCTGCTCGCCGCCTCGCTGGTCCGCAGCCGCGAGCGCCTGTGGCACGAGGTGGACGGCGCGATCTCGGCCGCGGCGGGGCTGGGCCCCTCCTGCCCGTCGGCGGGCAAGGAGGGAGAGGCCGCGCTGGCGGCCGGCCTGGCGGCGTACGTCGGCTTCGCACGGCGCAACGGCGACTACCTGGGCGCGATGCTCAGCGAGACGGAGCGGCTGGCCCCGCCCGACCGCCGCGTCGCGGTGGACTTCCGCCGGGACTTCCTGCGGACCTGGGTCGGCCTGCTGTGCCGGGTGCGGCCGGACTACGACGCGGCGGCGGCCCGGATCCGCGTCCACGCGCTGTTCGCCCTGGTCAACGACGGCGTCCGGAACCGCCCGCACAGCGCCCGCGCCGACCTCGGCGACTGCCTCCTGCGCCTCGCCCGGGCCGTCCTCGGCGTGTCCTGAGGCCGCCGGCGCCGGCGCCTCCCGCCACGAGGACATCGTCGAACGCTACGGCCTCTGACGCCCACCCCGGGCCCGGCGCCCACCCCGGGCCCGGGGAACCTTCTCCCGCCCTGCTGCGAGGCGATCCTGGCCGGCATCGTGCTGGTCTCGGTGATCCCGGTGGTGGTCGAACTGCTGCGGGTCCGCCGTTCCGGCGGGTCCGCCGGCGCCCGGCACCGCGCCGGGTAGGCGCCCGCAGCGCAGGTCACCCGACGCGACGTACATGTGCGTCCGGCTGTTCGATCAGGCAAGGTGTAACCGGAGATCGATCGGTGGCCCGGTGCCACCAGGGGTGGCGAGGAGCGGAAGTGCCGAAGCGGGGCCGACCGGGCGGGGGCAAGCGGGCGAGGGGAGGCCGAGCGGCTCGTCAGGCGCGGCGCACACCGCCGGTCCAGCCGGTCCACCCCTCCGAAGCGCCGCCCACCGAGGGCCTGCTCGGCCATCCCGCCCCGGTCGTCGAGCCGACCACCGTCGTGCCGCTCGCGCCGCCCGTCCCCGAGACCAGGGGCCTGCTGACCCCGGAGCCCGTGGCCCCCCAGCCGCAGCTCTCGCCGTCCCTGGCGCTGCCGTCGAGGCCGTCCGGCGCACGGCAGGAGGACACGGCGCCGGACGCCGCCGCGTCGTCCGGCGCCGCGTCGACCGACGCCCGCCCGCGCCGCCGCTCGGTCGCCGAGGACACGCTCACCCCCGAGGAGTGGCGGGCCGCCGGCTACACCCCGCCCACCGGCATCCCCGTCCCGGAGCTGACCCCCGGCGCGCCCGGCGAGGCGCCCTGGCCGGACCGGATGCGCACACTCCTGCGCACCCCGATGTCCGAGCGCCCCGCGTTCGAGCGGACGGCCCGCGAGCTGCACCCCTCGGCGGCCCGGAACGTCCCCCGCATCCTCGACCTGACGCTGCGCATCGGCGAGCTGCTGCTGGCCAGCGGCGAGGCCGCCGAGGACGTCGAGGCGGCGATGCTCGGCATCGCGCACGCCTACCGCCTGGACCACTGCGAGCCGCAGGTGACCTTCACCCTGATCGGCATATCGCACCAGCCCTCGCTGGTCGAGCCGCCGGTCACCGCGGACCGCGTGGTGCGCCGCCGCACCTCCGACTACACCCGGCTGAACGCGGTCTACGAGCTGGTCGCGGACATCACGGCGGAGCGGGTCACGGTCAACGACGCCTACCGCCGGCTCGCCGAGATCCGCCGCAACCGGCACCCGTACCCGGCCTGGCTGCTCGCGCTGACCACCGGGCTGCTGGCGGGCGCGGCGACCTTCCTGGTCGGCGGGCGGATCGACGACAAGGCCGGGCTGGTCTTCGCGAGCGCGTTCATCGCGGCCGTGCTCGGCGACCGGCTGGCCTCCGCGCTCGCCCGGCGCCGGCTGCCGGAGTTCTACCAGTTCGTCGCCGCGGCGATGCCGGCCGCCGCCTCCGGGATCATCCTGTCCTTCAACGACTGGGGCCTGCGCGGCTCGGTCGTGATCACCGGTGGCCTGTTCGCGCTGCTGCCCGGGCGGGCCCTGGTCGCCGCCGTCCAGGACGGCCTGACCGGCTTCTACATCACCGCCGCCGCGCGCCTGCTGGAAGTGATCTACCTGGTCGCGGGCATCGTGATCGGCGTGATGCTGATCCTCTACCTCGGCGTCGGCTTCGAGGCGAGGCTGCGGCCGGACGAGAGCCTGGTGGGGATCAGCTACCCGCCGGTCCAGATGGTGGCCGCGATGGTCCTGACCCTCGCCTTCGCGATGCTGCTGCAGACCGACCGCCGCACGCTCGCCCTGGTCACCGCGAACAGCGGCATCGGCTGGGCGAGCTACGGCGCGCTGGTCCACAACGCGGGCGTCTCCCCGATCGTCGCCACCGGCGTCGCGGCCGGTCTGGTCGGCCTCTTCGGCCAGCTGATGGCGCGTTACCGCAGCGGCTCCGCGCTGCCGTACGTGACGGCGGCGATCGGCCCGCTGATGCCCGGTTCGGCGCTCTACCTCGGGATGCTCGCCTTCGCCCAGGGGCACTCCAGCGCCGGGCTGGTGTCGATCACCCGGGCCGCCGCGATCGCGATGGCGCTGGCCATCGGGGTGAACCTCGGTGGCGAGATCGCCCGGCTGTTCATGAAGCTCCCCGTCGGCGTCGAGCGTCCTTCGCTGTACCCGGTCGTGCCCCGCCGGGCCGCCAAGCGCACCCGCGGCTTCTGACCGCCCGTCGGGCCGGTGTTGGAGCGGTGTTGGGCTCCGGGCCACGTCACGGCAGGCAGGACGCAGGACCAGGAACGAAGGTAAGACCCATGACCACACTGCTGGACAGCTACCGCGAGCACATCGTCGCCGCGCACAAACAACCGCTGTTCCTGCTGCTGGTCGGGTTCATCACCTCCTTCGTGTTCATCCGGTTCAGCGTGCGGATGATCCGCGCCAAGGTGCGGTGGTGGCCCGGCAACGTCACGCCCGGCGGCCTGCACATCCACCACATGGTGTTCGGCCTCGGCTTCCTGCTGGTCGGCGGCATCGGGGTGTTCGCCACCTACGGCGGGCACCCGTGGATCGGCTGGTTCGGGCTGTTCTTCGGCATCGGCTGCGGCCTGGTGCTGGACGAGTTCGCGCTGATCCTGCACCTGGACGACGTGTACTGGAGCGAGCAGGGCCGCAAGTCGGTGGACGCGGTGATCTTCGGGATCCTGTTCACCGCCCTGCTGCTGGTCGGGTACGTGCCGCTCGGCGTGGTGCCCGGTCAGGAGACCAGGTGGGGGCTGATCACGGTGATCTCGGTCAACGCCCTGGCCTCGGTGATCACCCTGCTCAAGGGCAAGGTGTGGACCGGCCTGCTCGGCATCATGGTCCCCGGCCTCTCCTGGATCGGCGCGATCCGGCTGGCCCGGTCGAGCAGCCCGTGGGCCCGCTGGCGGTACGCCACGCGCCCCCGCCGCCGGGCGCGCGCGCTCCGGCGCGAGCGACTCCTCCACCGGCGTGCGGACCGGGCCCGCACCTGGCTTTTCGACCTGATCGCCGGCGCGCCGGACAAGGTGCCCGCCAACCACCCCGCCGCCCACCGGGTGGCCGAGCGGATGGCCGCCCGGGCCACCGCCCACCTGGACGCCCACGCCGCCCGGGCGCTGGCCCGCCGCTCGGCGCGGCTCGCCGACCGCCGCTCGGCCGCCGCCTACGCCAAGGGCACCGGCACCGCCTCGGCCGCCGCCACCGCGCACGAGGGCCCGGCGTACGGGGCGTCCGGCGGCGAGCCCGGGCAGGGCCGCCGGGCGGAGCAGCGGCGCCGGACGATCCGGGCCGGACGCAGTCGGACGTACGGGGTGCGGCCGACCGGGTTGGAGCCCCGGCCCGAGCGCCACCCCTACCTGCGGACCCACACCCGTCGGATCCACCGCTAGTTCGCGCACCGCTTTCGCGTGGCCGGAGTTGAGTGCTGATCGGATCATCCGATAATCACCCGGCCGGCGGCGCGTATTCCGCGCGTGAACGGCGGCCGACTTGAGAGCATGAGCAGCGAGTGACCGCATCGTCACGCCTCGGGCGCATCGCCGGGCCGTTCGCCCTGCCGCCTCCCGTCCGTGCGCTGCGCAGCCGCGCATCCGCACCCCGTCCGGCGGGTGGCCGCCCGGTCACCGGCTCGCCCGGTGGGCGGCCCGTCCGGCAGGCGGCCGTCCGACCGCGTGACCCGTCCGACCGCGACGCGTCCGACCCGTGACCCGTCCGGTCCGAGCCGAAGGGATGTCCCGTGGTGCGCAGGCTCCTGCCGACCCTCCTGCTCTCCCTCACCGCCGTGCTCGGGCTGCTCCCCGCCGCCCCCGCCCAGGCCGCCCCGGCCGACCCGGAGCCGTACCCCTCCGCCGAGGACGTCGACCGGGCCCGGGCCGAGGCCGACCGCAAGGCCGTCTCGGTCGGTGCCCTCGAGGCCGGGCTGGCCGCCGCCCGGATCGAGCTCGACCGGGCCGGGCGCAGCGCCGAGCAGGCCGTCGAGGCCTACAACGGCGCGCGGCTCGCGCTCACCCGGGCCCGCACCGAGGAGACCGCCGCCGCGCAGCGGGCGGCCGCGGCCGAGGCCGAGCGGGTCGCCGCGCTCGAGGACGCCGCCCGGCTCGCCGCCGAAACGTATCGGCAGGGTGCCGGCGCCGAACTGTCCGCGCTCAACGCCCTGCTCGGCGCGCGCGGACCGCGCGAGCTCGGCGACCGCGCCACCGCGATCGGCGTCGCGAGCGACCGCACCCGGCAGGTCCTCGACGCCGCCACCGCCACGGCCGCCGCCGCGAGCCGCGCCTCCGACGCCGCCCGGACCGCCACCGAGGCCGCCGGGCGGGCCGCCGCCGAGGTCGGCGCCGCGCGGGGCCGGGCCGAGGAGCGGCTGGCGGCGCAGCAGAGCGAGGTCCTCGCGATCGGCCGCCGCCGCGAGCAGCTGCTCGCCGACCTGGCCGCCGCCCGGCACACCACCGTCGAGCTGGAGCGGCAGCGCCACGACGCCCTGGAGGCGATCGCCGCCCGCGAGGCCGAGGCCGCCGCCGAGAAGGCGGCGGCCGAACAGGCCGGGGCCGAAACGGCCGCCGCAGCCGCGGCCAGGGCCATCCCGGCGGCACCGCCCGCCCGCCCGTGGTCCCCGGAGGCCGCGGCCGCCGCCGTCGCCTTCGCCCGGTCGAAGATCGGCCTGCCGTACATCTGGGGCGGCGAGGGCCCGGCCGGCTACGACTGTTCCGGCCTGACGATGATGGCCTGGCGCGCGGGCGGCAGGCAGCTCAACCACTTCGCCGCCGACCAGTACGCCCAGAGCACCCCCGTCCGCTACAGCGACCTGCGCCCCGGCGACCTCGTCTTCTGGACCGACACCGGCCGCGCCGCCGACATCCACCACGTCGGCCTCTACATCGGCGACGACCAGATGATCGAGGCCCCGCGCGTCGGCATGCCCGTCAAGCAGGCCAGCCTCTGGATCATGGGCACCCCCGACTTCTACGCCCGCCCGTAGCGTGCGGGGCTCCTCGTGGCCCCGTCGGGACGGGTTCCGGAGCTCCTCCCGCCGGAAGCGCAGCGGCACGCCGCTCCGGATTCCAGGACGCGACCGCCCGCACCAGCGGTTTGCGCGACCTGTCGGTGGCCGTGGCTAGCGTGGGGGTTCCGATCGTCGGCGAGGAGGCGTTTGTGCGGCTGCGGAATGTCGAAGAGGGCGATGCCGGGGCGTACGTGCGGATGCGGTGCGATCCCGTGATGATGGCCGAGTTGGGCGGGCCGCTGCCGGAGGAGAAGGTGGTCGAGCGGCTGCGCAAGGACGTGTCGGAGGTGGCGGAGGACCGGTCGTGGATCAAGGCGATCGTCGTGCCGGACGGCGCCGGGGAGGTCATGGCCGGCGGGATCGCGCTCTGGTCGTACGAGGAGGACGGCGCCGCCGTCTCCGAGGTCGGCTGGATGGTGCTGCCCGAGTTCCAGGGCCGCGGGCTCGCCAAGGCGGCCGTCCGGGAACTGCTGGACGCGGCCGCGCGGGACGGCCGCTGGGGCGAGGTGCACGCGTTCCCGGCCGTGACCAACGGGCCGTCCAACGGCATCTGCCGGGCGCTCGGGTTCCGGCCGCTCGGCGAGCGCGACGTCGACTTCGCGGACCGCGTGCTGCACTGCCGGCACTGGGCGGTGGTGCCGGGGGAGCACGTCGGGTGGGGCACGAATAAATGAGGTGCCGTCACCGGGGCCCGGTCGTACGGTGGCCCCATGGGCGACACGACCGACGAAGGGGCCGTCGAGACGGTCAACGGGATTGAGATCCGCGCGATTTCCGAGGACGAGGTCGCCGCGTGGGACCGCGCGCTCGCCCTCGGCTTCCTGCGCCCGCACGTGGAGAGCGCCGCCGAGTTCCGCCGCCTGCAGTGGCGGCCGGGGCGGGTGCTCGGCGGCTTCGACGAGGGCCGCTGCGTCGCCACCTTCCGCAGCTTCGACGTCGAGCTGACGGTCCCGGGCGGCGCCACCGTCCAGGCCGACGCCGTCACCGCCGTCACGGTCAGCGCCACGCACCGCCGCCGCGGCCTGCTCAGCGCCATGATGCGGCGGGACTTGACCGCCGCCCGCGAGCGCGGCTCGGCGGTCGCCGTCCTGATCGCCGCCGAGTACAACATCTACGGCCGGTACGGCTTCGGCCCGGCCACCCGGGGCCACGGCTGGAACGTCGACCTCAACCGCACCCGCGGCCTGCGCGACGGCCTGCCCACCGTCCCGGGCGGGCGGATCGACTTCGTCACCATGGCGGAGCTCCGCAAGGTCGGCGCCGAGCTCCACGACCGCTGGCGGCTCACCCAGCCCGGCGCGCTCGCCCGCGACGAGCTGTGGTGGAAGCGCTTCACCGGCGAGACCACGGTGCCGGGCTTCGAGTTCAAGGAGCCGTTCGCGGCCGTCCACCGGGACGCCGAGGGCACCGCCACCGGCCTGGTGGTCTACCGGGTCGACGACACCTGGGACGGCAGCTACCCGAACTGCACGCTCACCGTGGTCGACTTCCTCGCCCTCGACCGGGCGACGGCGGCCGGGCTGTGGCGGTTCGTGCTCTCCGTCGACTGGGTGCGCAAGGTCGTCATCGAGAACATCGGCCCGGACGACCCGCTGCCGCTGCTCCTCCAGGACCCGCGCGCCGCCACCCCGTACGTGGACAACGCCGACTTCACCTGGCTGCGCGTGCTCGACGTCGCGAAGGCCTTCAACGCCCGCACGTACGGCGCGCCCGGGCGCGTGGTGCTGGAGGTCGAGGACCGGCACGGCTTCGCGGCCGGCCGCTGGGCGATCGAGGTCGCCGCCGACGGCACCGGCCGATGCACGCCGACCGGCGACGCGGCCGATCTCGCCCTCGGCGCCTCCGAGTTGGGCACGCTCTACCTGGGCGGTGAGACGCTCCCGCGGCTGGCCGCGGCCGGCCTGGTCACCGAGCTGCGCCCGGGCGCGGCCGCGGCGGCCGACCTGCTGCTGCGCACCCCGCTGCTGGCCTGGAACCCGGACACCTTCTGAGCCCGCGTCGCCCGGGAGCCGGTCCACGAGCGAGTGGGCCGGCTCCCGGCGATCCCAAGCGCCTTGTGCGGCGGGCTACTGGCCGGCCGTCCTGCCGATGGTGGGCAGGATGAAGTCCTGGATCAGGCCCTTGGCGTCGCGGACGATCGGCCGGAACACCCGGTAGCGGGAGAGGTTGATGATCCGGGCCACCATCGGCGTCGAGCGGTGCACGTACTGCCGGGTGCGCTCGGTGTCCTCGGTGCGGTCGAAGACCCAGTACAGGACGACGATCATCAGGTTCAGCCAGAGCAGGTCCGGCAGCAGTTCGGCGAGTTCGGCGTCGAGCTTCGGCGCCAGGTCGGAGCCGGTGAGCACCTCGCGGAACAGCTCGACGGCGGTGGCCCGGGCCGGGTGGGACTCGTTGGAGAACGGGCTCAGCGCGCTGTTCGGGTCGGCCGCGGTGCGGAAGAACTGCGCCGCGAACTCGTGGTACGGCTTGGCACAGTCGATCCACGAGGCGACGGCGATCTCCAGGCGCTCCGCGAAGTCCCGGGTGCCGGCCAGCCGCCGCCGGGCGTCGGCGGCGTGCTCGTACGTCATCCGGTCGTAGAACCCTTGAATCAAGAATTCCTTGGACGAGAAGTAGTAGTAGGCGTTGCCGACCGAGACGCCCGCCTCGGCGGCAATGGCGCGCATGGTGGTCTTGTCGTAGCCGCGCTCCTGGAACAGCCGCATCGCGGTCTCCAGGATCAGCGCCCTGGTGGCCTCGCTCTTGTCGGTCTTCGGCTGGGCGCGGCTGCCCCGGGACTCGGCGGGCGGTGCCGCGGCCGGTGCCGCCGAGCCCTCCGTGCGGGGCGCGGTCGGCGCCTCGGTCGTGTCGCCGGTGCCGTCCGTGCCGGCCGTCCGGTCCGTTCCGGCGGCTCCGGTCGTCCCGCCCGTTCCGTTGCTCGCTTCCAGGTCTGCCACGGGCACGAGCCTAGCCGGAGACCGGACTCCAGCCGGTGTCGGTGCGTGCGGCACCGGATGCCCCCTCCGCATCCGGTGCCGCCGCCCCGCCCCCGCTTCTTTCGAACGTGTTCAAAAGCATGCCGGAACTGTAGCGGGCGGGATTGAACATGTTCAACTCTGGGGTGTGGGAGGCTTGTCACGTGATCCGTTCCGAGCAGACCACCATCCGGCGCGGTGGGGCGAGCGACGCCGAGGCCGTCGCCGACCTCCACGCGCTCAGCTGGCGCACGGCGTACCGGGGGATCGTCCCCGCCGAGGCGCTCGGCGACGGGCTGGCCGCCCAGCGCCGCGAGCTGTGGGCGCTGCGGCTGACCGCCGACTACGGGGATCCGGCCGACACGCCCGAGCTGCTGATCGCCGAACGGGCCGGGGAGTTCGTCGGGTTCGCCTACCTCGTGCCACAACCGGAAGGCCGGGTGCTGCTCGACAACCTGCACGTCCGGCCCGGCAGCACCGGCGGCGGGATCGGCCGTGCCCTGCTGGCCGAGGCACGCGCATACGTCGCCGTACGGCACCCCGGGGCCGCCCTCTACCTGGAGGTGCTGCGGGACAACACCCGCGCGGTCGCCTTCTACGAACGTGAGGGCGGCCGACGGACGGCCGAGCAGGAGGGCGTGTTCCCTGGCGGCCACGTGCTGCCCGAGTACGTGTACACCTGGCCGGCGGACGAGTCGGCGGACAGGCGCCCGGCGGACGTTCAGCAGTCGTAGACCGTCACCGGCACCCCCCGCTCCACGAGCCGCGCCCGCACCAGCGGTTCGACCCGCTCCCAGCGCCCGCCGGCCAGTCCGCAGCCGATCCTCGGCATGTGGACGGAGGCGCCGAGCTCGGCCGCCCGCTCGCCCAGGGCGGCAAGCGCGATGTCGACGGCCTCGTAGCGCACCGGCACGCCGGTGGAGCGCCCGGTCCTGATGCCGCGCTGGCCGACCATGTTGGCCACCCAGACGTACGGCTCGACCTGCACCAACTGGAGCGCGCCCAGCCCGAAGTCGTTCCCCGCCCGCTCCCGGTACCAGCGCCGGAACGCCGCCTCGGGCCCGGGCCAGCGCTTCGACAGGGCGAGGACGAAGCCCTTGCCCCAGCCGCCGAGGTCGTTGCAGACGTGTGCGATCACCTTGACGCCCTTGGCCTGGGGCGCGGTGGCGTCGCCTCGGACATACGTGATGGTCGACATGTCCGAAACGCTAGCGTGCCGTACTGACAGTCCGTTCGGAATCTCCGACCGGCCCCGGCCGGGCACCGGGCACCAGGTGGCGCCGTCCGGCCAGGGCGATCAGCAGGGCGAGCGCGGCCGCTCCGGCGGGCAGCGCGTAGCCGGTGCCGGGCGGGGCGTGCTCGGCGACCGTCCCGGCGAGGGCCGCGCCCGCCGATATGCCGACCACGATGCCGGACACGGCCACCGCCATCCCCTCGTTCAACTGTCGCTGCGGCAGCAGCTCCTGGACGAGCGTCATGCCCGTCACCATGGTCGGCGCGGTGCCGGTGCCAGCCGCGAACAGCATCAGCCCGAGCACGCCGAGCCCGGCCCCGCCCAGCCCGGCCGCGAGCGGCAGGAGCAGCAGCGCGGCCATCGTCGCGATCCCGCGCAGGAACCGCACGCCCGGGGCCGAACGCGGCGTCAGCAGTCCGAAGAACAGCCCGGCCGCGCACGATCCGGCCGCCACCAGCGCCAGCAGCCCGCCCGCGACCGGCTTGTGGCCGAGCGCGTCGGCGTACGCGACCGTGGTGATCTCCGTCGAGCCGAACACCGCGCCGGTGGCGAGGAAGGTCAGCACGAGGACGCGCAGCCCGGGCGTGCGCAGCGGCGAGTCGTGGCGCAGCGTCACCGGGTGTGCGGCCAGCGGCGGTTCGGTGCGTCGCTGGGCGGCGAACAGCAGGGTGCCGGTGCTGCCGAGTGCTCCGGCCGTGAGCAGCCCGGCCTCCGGCGCGACGGTCGTGCAGAGCAGCATGCCGAGGACCGGTCCGGCCATGAAGCAGAGCTCGTCCAGCGCCTGTTCGAAGGAGTTGGCCACGTGCCGGGCGGCGGGGTCGTCCCGGTGCAGGTGCGCCCAGCGGGCCCGGGCCATGCCGCCGAGGTTGGGCGCCGCCGCGCAGGCCGCCCAGCAGGCGTAGAGCGTCCAGTCGGGCGTGCCGAGCCGGACGCAGAGCAGCAGGCCGAGGAGCGGCACGACGTTGTACAGCGTCGCCGGGACGGCCACCCGCGCCTGCCCGTAGCGGTCGACCAGTCGTCCGATCAGCGGCATCCCGATCGCGCCGGTGGCGAGCCCTGCCGCGGCGACGGTGCCCGCCAGCGCGTAGGAGCCGCGCCGCTCGGCGATCAGCACGACGAGCGAGACGCCGGTCATCGAGAGCGCGAGCCGGCCGAGCAGCCCGGTCAGGGTGAACGCGGCGGCGCCGGGGGCGGCGAACAGGCGCCGGTACGAGGCGAGGACGGACGAGCCGGGGGTGGACGTGAAAAGGGCGCGCGAGGCCATGGGGCTCCTGGGGAGTCGTCGAAGGGAATGCCCTCAGCCTCGCCCCGCGGCCCGCCTCCGGTCCAACACCTGTTCCGTCGCACTCACAACACGGTGTTGTTAATCTGCCGCCATGCCCGTCGACCTGCACCCCCGCCTGCTGCGCGGCTTCGTCGCGACCGCCGAGACGCTCCACTTCGGCCGGGCCGCCGGCCTGCTGCACGTGGCCCAGCAGGCGCTCAGCCGGGACATCCGAACCCTGGAGCGGCTGCTCGGCGACGCCCTGTTCACCCGCAGCACCCGCAGCGTCGAACTCACCGCAGCCGGGCGGCGGTTGCTGCCGCAGGCCCGCCAGCTCCTCGCCCTGCACGACGAGATCGTCGCGGGCGCCGCCGAACGCCCCCTCCTGCTGGACCTCAACAGCGATGTCACCGGCCCCGACCTGACCGCCGACCGGGTGCTCGCCCGGGCCCGCGTCGCCCGGCCGGAGGGCGAACTGCTGGCCCGCTTCCACGGCGGCCTCGCGGCGGCCGCCGTCGAACTGCTCGCCCACCGGCTGGACGTGTCCTTCGGCCGCTTCGCCGGGCTCCCTGCGGCACTGCGCGCTCAACTCGACCATCTCCCGGTCAGGTTGGAGCACATCTCGGTGATGATGGCGGACACCCACCCGCTGGCCGGCCGCCCGGTGCTGCGCCTCGCCGACCTGGCCGGGCACCCCGTCGACATCTGCGCGGGCAACCCGGCCACCACCGAGTGGGCCGATCTCGGCGCCCGCCTGCTGCGCGAACACGGCCTGACGGCGGCAGCCCCGTACGTGCCTCCGGTGGGCGTGGACGAGACCGCCCGCTACCTCGCGCGGCACGGCGACGCGATGCTGACCACGGTGGGCGGTCCGCGCATCCCCGGCGCCGTGAACGTGCCACTGGTCGAGCCGGTGCCGCTCTGCCTGGTCAGTCTGGTGCACCGGCCCGGACTGCGGCACCCCGGCCTGGCGGCGCTGGCCGGCGCGGCCGCCGAACTCGGCGCGGCGGAGGGCTGGTTGCGCCGCCCGCCGGGCAGCTGGCTGCCGGTGGCGGACGCGGCACTCCTGCCGGCCTGAGCCCGCGGGGCACCCCGCCCCATCCGCCGGGGCCCATCCGCCGGGGCCCGCCGTGTTGCCCTGGCCGTCTCGGGCACCCCAGCCGTCTCGGGCACCCCGGCCGTCTCGGCCCGGCTTGACCGCCGCCCTGCCCGCCAGACCGGCGGCGTGGTCGAGGAATTCCTTGCACCCCTCGGCTGTTGGCCTCGGAAACGACGCATCGCCCCTGCCGTTCGGGGGCCGGCAGGGGCGATGCGGTTCGGGTGGTCCGACCGTGTTCGGGGTCAGGCCGTCTTCACGGCGGAGATGTCGAAGCTGAGCTTGACCTTCTCGCCGATCAGCACGCCGCCGGTCTCCAGCGCCGCGTTGTAGGTCAGGCCGAAGTCGGTGCGGTTGACGACGGTGGTGCCCTCGAAGCCGACTCGCGCGGCGCCGTAGGCGTCGGTGGCGCTGCCGGTGAAGTCGAGGTCCAGGACGATCGGGCGGGTCGTGTCCTTGATCGTCAGCTCGCCGGTCATCCGGTAGGAGTCGCCGCGCAGCCGCTCGGTCGAGGTGCTGCGGAAGCGGATCTCCGGGTAGGCGTCGACGGCGAAGAAGTCGCCGGTGCGCAGGTGCTCGTCGCGCTGGGCCTGGTTGGTGTCGATGCTGGCGACCTTGATCACCAGTTCGGCGGTCGAGTTGCCGGGCGTGGTGCCGTCCAGGTGGAGCTTGCCGTCGTAGTCGGTGAAGCGGCCCTTGACGTTGGTGACCATCGCGTGGCGCACCGAGAAGCCGACCTCGCTGTGCGCGGTGTCGATCGCCCAGTCGCCGGTCAGGTGGGCGAGGTCCGGGGCGGCCGGCGTCTCGACGACGGTGACGGCGCTCGCGGTGGTGGTCTTGGTGCGGTTGAACAGGCCCATGGCTCCTCCTCGGATTCGAAGCCATTTGTTTAGGCTTCAACTTCTTCCTGAACCCACCATAAGCCCATCTCGTTCAAACTTCAACCACTTCGATCGTGTCAGAGGGCGCACTTACGCTTCGAGGGCGACCCCGGTCCATCCACGAGCGACCCCGCGACCCCTGAGAGGCCCGCCCATGTTCGTCCTGCACGCGCTCTGGCGCGCGGACGGCGCGCTGGCGCTCTGGGCCGAGGACGCCCGCCGTCACCCCGCAGCGGCGTCTGCGGAACCACCCGGACGGCCCGCCCCGCGCGCCCACCCCCATGCCTGCGCGGCGGCCGAGGTCGCCGCCGTGCTCGGCGGGATCGGCCCGGGCCTCGGCTGGCTCGCCGGCCAGGCGTCCGAGCGCTGGGCCACCCTGCTGCTGCCGACCGTCGGCGGCCTGCCCGCGCCGTCCCCCGACCTGCCGGTCACCCCCGTTCGCGGCGCGGCGGCACTCGCGCCGTGGCGGGTGCCCGCGCTGCTGTTCGACGCCGGGGCGGCGGCCCAGCTGCTGGGCGAGGTCTTCGACCCGCACTGGGCCGTGACCGGGGCCGAGCTGCCCGGCGTCGGGCGCGTCGACGTCGTCTACGGGCCGTCGCTGCGCTGGCTCACCGGCGTGCACGACCTCGCCTGGCGGACGGTCGGCGGTGGCCGGGTGCTGCCGCTGGTCCTGACGGACGGCGTCCCGCGGGCCCGCTGGCAGCCGGACCTCACCCCCGCCGGCCGCCGCGAGGCCGCCGCCCTGGCCGCCGGCTGCCCGCCGGTGGCGCTGGGGGAGTGGCCGCCCACCGGCGCCACCGCAGAATCGCTGGTGGACGCCGCACTGACCACCCTCGTGGACGCCGAGGCCAGGGCCGCCCTCGCCGCCGAGCCCCCGCTCCTGCGCGGCCCCGCCCCATCGACAGGCGCCGCCGAACACTGGCTGGCCGCCCTGACCGCCCCGACCGGCACCTTTGCCGCGGACCGCGGAGAACTCGCCGACCTGCGCCGCCGGCTCTGCGCCTGGTACGCCGCCGCCGAGCCCGCCGACCCCGCCCTGAGGCTCTGCTTCCGCCTGCTCGAACCGCTCGGCCCGGACCCGGACGACCCCGAGGGCCGCCCGTCCGACGACGCCTGGCAGGTGGAGCTCCTGCTCCAGGCCGTCGACGAGCCCTCCCTCCTGGTCCGCGCCGCCGACCTGCACGCGGGCGGCGCCGCCCGTGCCGCGCTCGCCCGCAAGGCCGACGACCCGGCCGACGTCCTCACCGCCGAGCTCGCCCGCGCCACCCACCGCTGGCCGGAGCTGGACGGGCTGCGCCACCGCTCCCGCCCGTCCGCCCTCCCGCTCGACCGCGCCGGAGCCCTGGACTTCCTGCGCACCGGCGCGCCCGCCCTCGCCGAGAGCGGGTTCGGCGTGCTGCTCCCCGCCTGGTGGCGCCGCAAGCCCCGGCTCGGCCTCGCGCTGCGCGTCACCACCCCACCCGCGCCCGGCTCGCTCGCCGTCACGAGCCAGGTGGACCGGGACGCCGTCGTCGCGTTCCGCTGGCAGGCGGCGCTCGGCCCGGACGGCGATCCGCTCAGCGAGCAGGAACTCGCCGAACTGGCCGCCGCCAAGCAGGGGTTGGTCCGGGTGCGGGGCGCCTGGCTGGAGGCCGACCCGGCCCAGATCGCCGCCGCGCTCGCCTTCCTCGACCGCCGGCGGGACACCGCCGTCGCCACGGCGCAGGTGCTGCGCCTGGCGCTCGACCCCGAGGCCACGGTCGCCGGCCTGCCGGTCACCGCCGTCCGCGCGGACGGCCCGCTCGGCGCCCTGCTCGCCGGGCGCACCGCCACCGCCCCGGCACCCGCGCTCCCGCCGGACTTCCGTGCGAACCTCCGCCCTTACCAGGAACGGGGGCTGGCCTGGCTGAGCGCGATGGCCGGACTCGGTCTGGGCGCCGTCCTGGCCGACGACATGGGCCTCGGCAAGACCGTGCAGACCCTCGCCCTGCTGGCCGCCGAGCAGGCGAACGGGGCGACGGCCCCCACCCTGCTGGTCTGCCCGATGTCCCTGGTCGGCAACTGGCAGCGCGAGACCGAGCGCTTCGCTCCCGGCCTGCGCACCTACGTGCACCACGGCTCGGGCCGCCTCGGCGCGGACGAACTCGCCACCACCGTACGGGGCATGGATCTCGTCATCACCACGTACGGGCTGGTCCAGCGCGACCTCGCCACCCTGCGGAAGATCCGCTGGCGCCGGGTCGTCGCCGACGAGGCGCAGCACATCAAGAACGCCGGCACCGCGCAGGCCCGGGCGATCCGCGCACTGCCCGTCGCCGTCCACCGGATCGCCCTGACCGGCACCCCGGTGGAGAACCGGCTGTCCGAGCTGCACGCCGTTCTGGACTTCGCCAACCCCGGCCTGCTCGGTCCGGCCGAGCGCTTCAAGGAGCGCTACGCGATCCCCGTCGAGCTGCACCGCAGCCCCGACCGCACCGCCGAACTCCGGCGCCGCACAAGCCCGTTCGTCCTGCGCCGGCTCAAGACCGATCCGGCGGTGGCGGCCGAACTGCCCGCCAAGCAGGAGATGACCGTCTGGTGCAGCCTCACCGCCGAGCAGGCCGGCCTCTACCAGGCGGTGGTGGCCGACCTGCTGCGCCGGGTCGAGGGCGTCCGGGGCGTGGAGCGGCGCGGCACGGTGCTCGCCGCGATCGGCAAGCTCAAGCAGGTGTGCAACCACCCGGCCCAACTGCTGCACGACGGTTCGGCGTTGGGTGAGCGCTCGGGCAAGGTCGCCCGGCTGGCCGAGCTCCTGGAGGAGGCGCTCGCCGAGGGCGACCGCACCCTGGTCTTCACCCAGTACGCCGAGTTCGGCGCGATGCTCCGCCCGTACCTGGCCCGGCGGCTCGGCGAGGAGGTGCTGTACCTGCACGGCGGACTCTCCCGCTCCCGTCGTGAGGAGCTCGTCGAGCGCTTCCAATCCCCGGACGGGCCAAGGGTGTTCATCCTCTCCCTGCGGGCCGGCGGCACCGGGCTCAACCTGACCGCCGCCAATCAGGTGATCCACCTCGACCGCTGGTGGAACCCGGCGGTCGAGGAGCAGGCCACCGACCGCGCGTTCCGGATCGGCCAGCGCCGGGACGTCCAGGTGCGCCGACTGGTCTGCGTCGGCACGGTGGAGGAGCGGATCGACGAACTCCTCACCGCCAAGCGCGCGTTGGCCGACACGGTGGTGGGCGAGGGTGAGCACTGGCTCACCGACCTGCCCGTCGACGCGCTGCGCGAACTGGTCGAGCTCACCCGCAGCGACGCGGTGGCCGAGGAGGAGGACGCATGACCGAGCACGACGCCGCCCCCGCCGAGCGCGAGACCGCCCCCGCCGTGAACGTCGCCGCCTACTGGCGCGGCGACTTCACCCTGCGCGCGGAGGAACACCCGGAGGAGGGCCGGGAGACGGGCGAACCCTCGCTGCGCCGCCTCGGCCCCTCCGGCATCACCGTGCGCGGACGCGACCTCGCTGTCCTGCTCGCCCCGGCCTACGACGCGTTCCGCAGCTGACCGGCGCCCCCGCCGACCCCCTGCGGTAGCGTCGGCCGGGTGACCGACCCCCTCGAACACCCCGGCCTCGCCGACTTCGAAGCGCACCGGCGGATGATCTTCGGCATCGCCTACCGGATGCTCGGCGGCGTCGCCGACGCCGAGGACCTGGTCCAGGACACCTGGCTGCGCTGGAGCCAGGTCACCGGCCCGGTCACCAACCCGGCCGGCTACCTCGCCCGGACGGTCACCAACCTCGCCCTCAACCGGCTCGACTCGGCCGCCGTCCGCCGCGAGTCCTACGTCGGCCCGTGGCTGCCCGAACCGCTCGTCGGCGAGCCGGACGCGACCGAGAACGTCGAACGCGCCGAGACCGTCTCGCTCGCCATGATGGTGCTGCTGGAGAGCCTCTCCCCGCTGGAGCGCGCCGTCTTCGTGCTCAAGGAGGTCTTCGGCTTCTCCTACAAGGAGATCGCCGACGCCCTCGACCGCACCGAGACCGCCTGCCGCCAGGTCGGCAGCCGGGCCAGGGCGCACGTCCAGGCCGGCCGGCCGCGCTACGACGCCCCGCCGGACCTGCGCCGCCGCGCCACCGACGAGTTCCTCGCGGCCTGCGTCGGCGGCGACCTCAACCGGATGCTGGAACTGCTCGCCCCCGACGTCACCTCGTGGACCGACGGCGGCGGCGTGGTCCGCGCCGCGCTGCGCCCGGTCACCGGCGCGGACAACGTCGCGCGCTTCGTCCTCGGCATCCTCAAACAGCTCGGCGAGACCGCCGCCGCCCGCCCGGCCCTGGTCAACGGCCAGCCCGGCCTGCTGCTCACGGTGGGCGGCCGGGTCGACTCCGTCACGGTCCTCGACTTCGTCGAGGGCCCCGGCGGAGCGCCCCTCGTCGCCGCGATGCGGTCCGTCCGCAACCCGCACAAGCTCACCCGCCTCAACACCGCCGGGCGCGCTCCCGACGGGAGCGCGCCCGGCGGGAGCGGGGCTTGACCCTCCACCTGGTCGAGCCACCACAGTCACCGTCATGGAGAGCGACCTGCACAGCATCGGCGAACTGGCCCGCGCCACCGGCCTGGGCGTCGGCACCCTGCGCTACTACGACGGCGCCGACGTGCTCGCCCCCGCCCGCGTGGACCCGCGAACCGGCTACCGCTGGTACGGGCCCCGGCAGCTCGCCGACGCCCGACTGCTCGCCCGGCTGCGCCGCGTCGGCCTGCCGCTGGCCGGGATCCGCGCCGTGCTCGGCGCGGCCCCCGGCTCCGGCGAGGCCCACCGGGTGGTCGACACGCACCTGCGCCGCCTGGAGGACGGCCTCGCCGACGCCCGCCGCGAGCTCTCCCTGATCCGCACGCTGATCGACCAGAGGGAGAACCCGATGACCACCAGCCCCGCCGAACTCCGGCTCACCGTCCCGGCCCCGGAACTGGCCGCCGCGCTGGACGCGGTCCGCTTCGCCGTCTGCGCCGGCGGGGGCCGCCTCGCGGGTTGTGCCGAGCCCGAACTCCCGGCCCTCGCCGGGGTGCTCTTCGACGTGGACGGCGCAGCGCTGCGCCTGGTCGCCACCGACCGCTACCGGATGGCGCTCGCCGAGGTGCCCCTGCCGGCGGCCCCCGACGCCGTGCCGCCCGTCGGCACGATCGTCCCGACGGCCCTGGTGGACGCCCTCCGGGTGCTGCTCGCCGCAGGTGCGGCCGAGGCCGAACTCACCCTCGGCGGCGGCCTCGTCCGGGTCGAGACCGGCGGCCACCGGATCGAGGGCGCCGCCCTCGACTTCGACTACCCCGACTACCGCGTGCTCACCCGGCTCGACCCGCTGCACCGGGTCGACGTCCCCGCCGCCGACCTGCGCGGCGCCGTCGAGTCCGGCGCCACCCGCACCCTGCCGTCCGGCCCGCACGGCGCGGACTGCGCGGTCACCGTCCTCACCGTCACGGCGGACGGCCGACTCGCCGTCGCCCCGGCGGACACCGTGCCCGCGCCCGGCGAACTCCGGGTGGCGGTCAACCGGGACTTCCTGCTGGAGGCGCTGGGAGCCGGCCGGCCCGAGCAGCTGGTCCTGGAACTCGGCGGCCCGATCGCCCCGTTGGCGATCCGCACACCCGGCCGGGACGGCACCTTCTCCGTGCTGATGCCGATCCGGGTGCCGGAACTCGTGTGATCCGCCGAGCGATCCGGCCGGTGGACGGGCCGTAGGCCCGCCGCCACTACCGCCGCCGCAACCTCCTGACGCCGCCCCCACCCCCGATCCGAACCCCGTCGAGAGGGGCGCGCTGCGGGAGGGGGCGGCCACCCCGGAGTCGCCCCGGCCACCCGCCCTCCCGAGAGCCCCCCGACGTCCACCATCCCCCGTTTGCTCCTGCTAGCGTCCTGCTTGCATTTGCAAGCGCCATGTTGCACGCTGTGGGTATGGCCTCACTGAACGTCGGCTCGCTGGGCGAGTACATCCGCGAGCAGCGCCGCAGCGCGCAGTACTCGCTACGCCAGTTGGCGGAGGCCGCCGGCGTGTCGAACCCCTATCTCAGCCAGATCGAGCGAGGGTTGCGCAAGCCGAGCGCGGAGATCCTCCAGCAGATCGCGAAGGCGCTGCGGATCTCGGCCGAGACGCTGTACGTCCAGGCCGGGATCCTGGAGGAGCGGCGGGACGAGGGACTGGAACTGCGGGCCTCGATCCTCGCCGATCCGCTGATCGACGAGCAGCAGAAGCAGGCGCTGCTCGCGGTCTACGACGCCTTCCTCAAGGAGAACGCCACCCTCCGGGGCGCGGCGGCCGACGGTTCGTCCGCGGCCGGCGCCGACACCAGCACCCCGACGACGACCGACGGCCCAGCCGCCTAGACACCCACCGGGAGGACCGGTCATGCCGATCACCGACGAGATCAAGAAGTCCCTCACCGACCCGACCCCGCTGTACGCCCTCGCCGGCGCCGGTGACCTCGCCTACGAGAAGCTGCGCGAGGTGCCGGGCAAGGTCGAGGCACTGGCCGCGGACCGCAAGGGCGCGCAGGAGAAGGCCGGCGCCCGCCTCCAGGAGGCGCAGGCCAAGCTCGCCGAGGCGCAGGCCAAGGTCACCGAGACGGTCACCACGCTCCCCACCGACTTGAAGGTCCTGCAGGAGCGGGCCCAGGACTTCGCCCTCCAGCAGGTCGGCCGCGCGGTCGAGCTGGCGGTCAAGGCGAAGGAGACGTACGACGAGCTGGCCGAGCGCGGCAAGGTCGTGGTCGAGCGCACCCGCCCGGGCACGTCGAGCGTGCCCGCCGGGCCCGGGTCGATCGACGCCGGGGTCATCGACGCCGAGCTGGCCGAGGACAAGGCGGACACCGCCGCCGAGGCCGCGCCGAAGAAGGGGTCCCGCGCCCGCAAGGACGCTGACCGCGGCGAGTGAACCGCCACCGAACGGGGCACATCCGGTGACCGCGGAACGTTGACATCGGGGCACGGTTCACCGTGCCAGGATGGCGGCGGCCCGCTCGCCGGAGCCGAGAGACTGAGGAGACCGCGATGGGCGGAGTGGCCCAGATGCTGAGCCTGGACTATCTGAACCCGGGCTGGTGGATGTCCGTCGCCATCCTGGGTTTCAAGCTGTTCGCCCTGATCGACGGCGCCTCCCGCCGCGAGGACGCCTACCGGGCCGCGGACAAGAAGACCAAGGGCTTCTGGCTGGCGATCCTCGCGATCGCCTTCGGCTGGGACCTGCTGTTCGGGGTGAACTTCTTGACCGGCATCGGGACCCTCGCCGGGCTGGTCGCCTCGATCGTCTACATGGTGGACGTGCGCCCGGCGATCAGGGAGCTGACCAACCGCGGCGGCCGGGGCGGCGGCGGCCGGAGCAACATGGGACCCTACGGGCCCTGGTGAGACGGAGCGGACCGAACGGTGCTGCCCGGGAAGGCGATCTCCGCCTTCCCGGGCAGCACCGTTTCCGTCCGGGCCTCAGCCCAGGATCAGCTGTACCGGGTTCCGCTCCAGCAGCAGCACCGCGACGTCGTCCGTCAGCGCGCCGCCGTTCAGCTCCTCGACCTCGGCGATCGCGCTGTCGACCAGCCGGCCGCGGGTGAGCCCGGCGGACTGGTGGTCGCCGACCAGGTCGGCCAACCCGTCCTGGCCGAGGCGGCGCGACCCGGCCCCGACCCGGCCCTCGATCAGTCCGTCGGTGTAGAGCAACAGCCGCCAGCCGGGCCGGAGTTCGAGCTCGTACGCGGGCCAGGCGGCCTCGCCGTCGTCGCACGGCAGCAGACCGAGCGCCGGCCCGGCGAGGTCGGAGGGCAGCGTCATCGGCTGGTGGTCGGCGCCGAGCAGCAGGGGCGCCGGGTGCCCGGCCAGGTAGAGACGGGCCCGCTCGCAGGTGCCGCACTCGCCGCCGGGCTCGATGACGAGCATGCAGAGCGTCGCGAAGATCTCGTCGCTGCGCCGCTCGTGTTCGAGCACGTGCTGGAGGGTGGTGAGCAGGGCCTCGCCGGTGAGGCCCGCGAAGACGAGGGTGCGCCACGCTATGCGGAGCGCGACGCCGAGCGCGGCCTCGTCCGGGCCGTGGCCGCAGACGTCGCCGATCACGACGTGGATGGTGCCGTCGTCGGTGCGGACGGCGTCGTAGAAGTCGCCACCGAGCAGGGCGCGGCGGCGGCCGGGGCGGTAGCGGCGGGTGAAGGAGAGCCCGGCGCCGTCGAGCAGCGGGGTGGGCAGCAGGTGGCGCTGGAGGCGGGCGTTCTCCTGGCCGCGCAGTTCGGCCTCGACCAGGCGGCGCTGGGACTCGTCGGCGCGCTTGCGCTCGACGGCGTAGCGCAGGGCACGGGCGAGCAGCGGGCCGTCCGTCTCGTGCTTGATCAGGAAGTCCTGGGCCCCGGCGGCGACGGCGGCGGCGCCCAGTTCGGCGCCGGCCGCGTCGGTGAGCACGACGACGGCGGTGTGCGGGGCCCGGCGGAGCAGTTCGTGCAGGCCTTCCAGCCCGTCGGACGCGTCGGACGGGTGCGGCAGGTCGGCCGGGGCGGCGAGGTCGAGCAGGACACAGCTGAACTCGGTGCCGCGCGGGCGGCCGCGCCGGGCGCCGGTGGGCGGCGGGGCGAGCAGCCCGGTGGCCTGCTCCAGACCGCGGGCCCAGTGCACCTCGATGGCGGTGCCGCTGCCGGCCACGGCGGCCTTGATCAGCTGGGCGTCGGAGGCGTCGTCCTCGATGACCAGCAGCTTGAGCGGGGTGCCGCCGGCCGCGGCGTCGCCCTCGCCGGCCGCCGGAAGGTTTCCGGCCCGCGACCGGGGGTGAGGTATCGGGGGAGCGTCCGTCAGCGGGCCGACCGGGGCCGAGTGGCTGCGGGCACGGCGCGGGAGGGCGCCGTCGAGGGCGTCCGTCAGGTCCGCGGCACCAAGTGCCCGCCCGTCTCCCGTTGCGGGCATCGGTGGTTCCTCCCTTTCCCCGAGTGCGTAACGGTCGGCGTCCGTCCGCAGTGCCTGCCTGGCACCCTGCGGCGGGGAACTTCTCGCGACCATAACGTGATCTCCGGGGATTTCTCTGGCCCGCCGGGGCCGTTGTGGCTATTGCCACGCCGGTGGCGGTGTGGTGATCGGACTCGGACGACGGCTCGGGCCCGTCCCGGCGGGCGCCGGGGCGGGCAGGGAAGGGGCACATCATGGTGACGCGTATCACCCTGGTCGAGGGTGACATCACGGAGCAGCAGGTGGACGCGGTGGTGAACGCCGCGAACTCCTCTCTGCTGGGCGGCGGCGGGGTGGACGGCGCGATCCACCGCAAGGGCGGGCCGCAGATCCTGGAGGAGTGCCGACGGCTGCGCGCCTCGCACTGGGGCAAGGGACTGCCCACCGGGCAGGCGGTGGCGACGGCGGCCGGTCGGCTGCCGGCGCGGTGGGTGGTGCACACCGTCGGGCCGGTGTACCGGGCGGAGGATTACGAGGAGCGGGCGGGGCTGCTGGCCTCCTGCTATCGCGAGTCGCTGCGGACGGCGGCGAAGTTGGGCGCGCGCACGGTGGCCTTCCCGGCGGTGTCGGCCGGGATCTACGGGTGGCCCCCGGCCGACGCGGCCCGGATCGCGCTCTCCACCGTCGCCGAGGTGGTGGACAGCGGCGACGAGCGGGCCGGGGCGGGGCTGGACGAGGTGCGGTTCGTGCTGTTCGGGGCGGAGATGCACCGGGTGTTCGAGCGGGCGTGGGTGGAACTGCGGGAGCGGCGGTAGTGGGTCGGCGGCTGAGCGGGGCGTGCGGCGTGCGGCGGTGCGGGCGCCGCCCGGTGGCCTCCATCGTGACGTGACGGGGCGTCAACGCGCCAGAGGAATTCGATAACTCGTTCGAGTGAAACGGGCGCGTCGCCGCCCGGGGCCGAACGCCGTGCCGGAGCGGCACCCGCGCTACGGCGCGAGTGCCGCGAGCCCTACGGCGCGAGCGCCGTCCAGGGCAGCGTGACCTCGCCCTGCCGCCACCGCCCGCGCGCGTCCACCAGTGGCCAGTCGCCCGCCAGCGCGGTGCACGCGGCCACCCAGCGCTGGCGCGCCCCGAACGCCCCGTACGGCGCCGCGGCCGCCCAGGCCCGGTCGAAGTCGGCGAGGAACGCGTGCACCGGCCGGCCCGGCACGTTGTGGTGGATGAGCGCCTTCGGCAGCCGCTCGGCCAGGTCGGAGGGCCGGTCGAGGCCGCCCAGCCGGGCCGCGAAGGTCACCGTCCGCGGCCCCTCCGGGCCGAGCGCGACCCAGACGTGCCGGCGCCCGATCTCGTCGCAGGTGCCCTCGACGAGGAGCCCGTCCGGCGCCAGCCGCGCGCAGAGCCGCTCCCACACCGCGGCCACCGCCGACTCGTCGTACTGCCGCAGCACGTTGGCGGCGCGGATCAGCTGGGCCGGCGCCCCGCCGTCCAGCGGCACCTCGAAGCCGCCGCGCCGGAAGGTGAGCAGCGGCGGCTCGGCGTACGGCAGGGCCGCGGCGACCCGCTCGGGCTCGATCTCGATCCCGACCACCCGGACGTCCGGCCGCACCGCGCGCAGCCGTCCGGCCAGCTCGACGGCGGTCCAGGGCGCGGCGCCGTAGCCGAGGTCGACCGCGACCGGCGGCCGGTCGGCGGCGCGCAGCGCACGGCCGAGGGTGTGGGCGATCCAGCGGTCCATCCGGCGCAGCCGGTTGGTGTTGGTGGTCCCCCGGGTGACCGTCCCCACGGGCCGCCCGGTGCGCCCGCGGGCGGACGGGGGCGAGGGGTCGAAGGAGGCGGCCATGCCCAGAAGGGTACCGAGAAGCCCGACCCGCCCCCTCCCACCTGCACTGTTGCCCGTTCGAGGATCCCGGTCGGCGATTCGGGAATGCCGGACGTCGCTCGGGTGGTTGGCACACTGGTGGTGATGTGTGGGCCCGGACGGGGCAGCGCACACCGGACAGCAGGCGGGCCGGATGCGGGCCGCCGGAGACGGGCCGCACAGAGGAGGCTTCAGCCAGGTGATCCAGCCCCCCGTCCGTTCGGTGCGCCGTGCCCAGTCGGCCGCGCCCGGGCGCGGACGCCTCCAGTCGCTCGTCACGGGCCGCCGCCGCCCGCGCCGGATAGCCATGCTCAGCGTGCACACCTCGCCGCTGCACCAGCCCGGCACAGGCGATGCGGGCGGGATGAACGTCTACATCGTGGAGCTGGCCAAGCGCCTCGCCGTGCTCGACGTCGAGGTCGAGGTGTTCACCCGGGCGACCTGCTCGGACGACGCCCCCACCGTCGAGCTGGCCCCGGGCGTCCTGGTGCGGCACGTCACCGCCGGGCCGTACGAGGGCCTGGTCAAGGAGGACCTGCCGGCCCAGCTGTGCGCCTTCACCCACGGCGTGCTGCGGACGGAGGCGGGCCACCGCCCCGGCCACTACGACCTGGTGCACTCGCACTACTGGCTCTCCGGGCAGGTCGGCTGGCTGGCCGCCCAGCGCTGGGGGGTGCCGCTGGTGCACACCATGCACACGATGGCGAAGGTGAAGAACGCCGCCCTGGCCGAGGGCGACGCGCCCGAGCCGGCGGCCCGGGTGATCGGCGAGACCCAGGTGGTCGAGGCCGCCGACCGGCTGATCGCCAACACCACGGAGGAGGCCGCCGAGCTGGCGCGGCACTACTCGGCGCGTCCGGACCAGCTCGCCGTCGTCCACCCCGGCGTCAACCTGGACGTCTTCCGGCCCGGCGGACCGCAGGCGCGGGCGGCCGCCCGCGCCCGGCTGGGCCTGCCGCAGGAAGCCGCCGTGCTGCTCTTCGCCGGCCGGATCCAGCCGCTGAAGGCGCCCGACGTGCTGCTGCGCGCCGTCGCCGAGCTGGTCGACCGACGCCCCGGCCTGCGCGAGCGGCTGGTCGTCCCGGTGGTCGGCGGCCCGTCCGGCAGCGGGCTGGCACGGCCGGAGAGCCTGCACAAGCTCGCCGCCCAGCTGGGCATCTGCGACGTGGTCCGGTTCCATCCGCCGGTCGGCCAGGCCCGGCTCGCGGACTGGTACCGGGCGGCGACGGCCCTCGTCATGCCCTCGTACAGCGAGTCCTTCGGGCTGGTCGCGCTGGAGGCGCAGGCCTGCGGCACCCCGGTGGTGGCCGCCGCGGTCGGCGGCCTGCCGGTCGCGGTGCGCGACGGCGAGACCGGCACGCTGGTCCGCGGCCACGACCCGCGGGACTGGTCGTACGCGCTGGAGCCGTACGTCACCGATCCCGGCCTGGTCGAGCGGCGGGGCGCGGCGGCGGCCCGGCACGCGTCCGACTTCGGCTGGGACACCGCCGCGGCGGCCACCGCCGAGGTGTACGCCGGCAGCCTGGCCCGCCCGGCCGGGCGCCTCGCCGCGGCCCGCCGCCGGCTGGCCTGACCCGGACCGGTCCGGCGCCGCAGGGCCCCGCCGGCTGCGCGCCGCCCGTACCGCCGAGTAACGTCACCCTCATGGCAACCCGCACCAAGGACGAGGCCCTGACCCTCCTGCGCACCGCCCTGGACGACGCCGGCGTGGCCTGGGAACCGGCCGCCGCCGACCCCTACACGCTGGTGGCGACCCTCCCGGGCACCCGCAAGCTGAGCACCACCTGCGCCCTGCGGGTCGGCGACCACACCCTCTCGGTGAACGCCTTCGTGATCCGCCGACCGGACGAGAACCACGAGGCCGTCTACCGCTGGCTGCTGGAGCGCAACACCCGGCTCTACGGCGTCGCCTACGCGGTGGACGCGCTCGGCGACGTCTACCTGGCCGGCCGCCTCCCGCTGGAGGCGCTCACTGCGGAGGGCGTCGACCGGCTGCTCGGGACGGTGCTGGAGAACGCCGACGAACCGTTCAACACCCTGCTGGAGCTGGGCTTCGCCTCGGCGATCCGGCGTGAGTGGGAGTGGCGGACCAAGCGCGGGGAGTCCACCCGCAACCTGGCCGCCTTCGCCCACCTGGCCGCCCCTGCGGCCGACTGACCGGACCTCAGGCGCCCGCCGGAGCCTTCGCGGCCTCGGCGGGCGCGGCGGTCTCCACCACGTCCGCCGTCTCCGCGACCCCCGCCGCACGGCTCGTCCGGCGCCCCAGCACCACGTGCCCGAGCGCCGCGATGCTGCCGCAGGCCGCGCACACCCCCCACAGCACCGCCGGGCCGGCCCGCTCCAGCAGCACGCCGCCGGCCGCCGGGCCGAGGAACGAGGCGAGCGACCAGGAGAGCGAGTAGACGCCCTGGTAGCGGCCGCGCGCGTGGGTCGGTGCCAGCTCGGAGACCAGGCTCATCATGGTCGGCGCGTTCAGGACCTCGCCGATCGTCCAGACCGCGACCGAGCCGGCGAAGATCCAGGCGGACGACCCGGCCAGCGCCGCCAGCCCGAAGCCCCAGCCGGCGAACAGGCAGCTGGCGATCAGCAGGCCGGTCCGCGAGCGGCCCTCCATCCATCGGGTGAGCGGGATCTGCAGCACCACGATCAGCACCCCGTTCAGGCCGATGACCAGCCCGTACTGGGAGGACGTGATGCCCGCGTCGCCCATGTCGACGGCCAGCGTGGTGCTGCCCTGCTGGAAGACCAGGGCGAGCAGCAGGTTGAGCGCGACGACCGACACGAAGCGGCCGTCCCGGAACACCGTGCCGAGGCCGACGACCGGCTCCTTCGCCGTCGCGGCCGGCGCCTCGGGCTTCGTCTCCGGGATCCGGATGAAGATCACCACCGCGCAGACCAGCGTGGTGAGCGCGTCCAGCAGGAACAGCGTGAGGTAGCCGTGGGTGGCGATCAGGCCGGCCACGGCGGCGGAGAGGCCGAAGCCGATGTTGATCGCCCAGTAGTTCAGCGAGTAGGCGCGGACCCGGTCCTCGGCCGGGACGAGGTCGGCGATGATCGCCGAGGTGGCCGGCCGGGTGGCGTTGTTGCACAGGCCCACCAGGAAGGCCACCACCGCGATCGCCACCTGTCCGTCCACGAAACCGAGCACGGCGGTGAACAGCGCGGTGCCCAGCTGGGCGGTGACCAGGGTCGGGCGGCGGCCTATCCGGTCGGTCAGCACGCCCGCCCCGAGCGACGCGATCGCCGATCCGAGGCCGAACAGCGAGGCCACCAGGCCCGCGTACGAGGCCGAGTAGCCCCGGTCGTGGGTGAGGTAGAGCGCCAGGAACGTGACGACGAACGCGCCGAGCTTGTTGATCAGCGTCGAGGCCCAGAGCCACCAGAACTGCCGTGGCAGCCCGCCCATCGTCTCCCGCAGCACTTTTCGGAACCGGGGGTTGGCGAGCACGGGCAAGGGCATGTGGGGACTCCCGGGGGCAGGCGTCCGCCGAGCGGCACGAGCAGGCCCGCTCGGCCGACAGGTGTAAGTGTCAGAAGCGCAGAGCACACATTACTCATGGCCAAAGGTCCCGGCCAGGGGTTTTTCGACTCCACTAAGCTGGGCGCCATGGCTGACACGACGTACCGACTCATCCTGCTTCGCCACGGCGAGAGCCAGTGGAACCAGAAGAACCTGTTCACCGGTTGGGTCGACGTCGACCTCAACGAGAAGGGCGAGAAGGAGGCCGCCCGCGGCGGCGAGCTCCTGGCCGCCGAGGGCCTGCTGCCCGACGTGGTGCACACGTCGCTGCTGCGCCGCGCGATCCGCACCTCGCAGATCGCCCTGGACAAGGCCGACCGCCACTGGATCCCGGTCAGCCGCAGCTGGCGCCTGAACGAGCGGCACTACGGTGCGCTCCAGGGCAAGGACAAGGCCCAGACCCTGGCCGAGTTCGGCGAGGAGCAGTTCCAGCTCTGGCGCCGCTCCTACGACACCCCGCCGCCGGTCCTGGCCGACGACGCCGAGTACTCGCAGGCCGCCGACGCGCGCTACGCCGACATCCCGAGCGAGCTGCGCCCGCGCACCGAGTGCCTGAAGGACGTCGTCGAGCGGATGCTCCCGTACTGGTACGACGCGATCGTCCCGGACCTCGCCGCCGGCAAGACCGTCCTGGTCACCGCCCACGGCAACAGCCTGCGCGCGCTGGTCAAGCACCTCGACGGCATCTCCGACGAGGCCATCGCCGGCCTGAACATCCCGACCGGCATCCCGCTGGTGTACGAGCTCGACGCCGACTTCAAGCCCGTCACCCAGGGCGGCCGCTACCTCGACCAGGAGGCCGCCGCGGCCGCCATCGAGGCGGTCAGGAACCAGGGCAAGAAGTAAGCCCGAAAACGGCACGGCCCCGTCTCCCGGCTTGCCGGGGGCGGGGCCTCCTGCTGTTCGGATGTCATTCAGCCTGCGTGTGCCGAACGCCTTCTACCCCTGCACCGACGTCCGGTTCTGAGACGTCCGGTGCCGAGGCGTCCGGTGCTGGGGCGTCCGATTCTGAGGCACCGGCGGAACCGGACGGCCGGGAGCGCCCGGCCGCCTCCCACGAGCGGCCGGGCGCCCCCGGTGCCTCCTCAGTGGCCGCCGCAGCAGCCGCCGTCCGCGCCGCCGCACTGGCAGGGCGCACCGGACTGGCAGCCGCAGCCGCACCCCGGGCCGCAGCCACAGCCGGCGGCGAGGACGGGCAGCAGCTTCGGGGTGAGCGGTTCGACGGTGTCGTGTGCCGGCGCCGGTCGGGTCGGGTTGGCTTTCATCGTGCTGAACCCTCCTTGTGACGGGCACACTTCCGGTGCCTACAGCTTCGAGTGAAGCCGCCATTCGGAGGGGGCGTCAACGGGCGCGCAGTGGTGGAACGTTCGGAAATCCGTGCGCCCACACCACCCTCGCCCGAGGTTTACTCACCCCTCGGGGTGAGCCGCGGGCAAGCCCCGCGACGGCTCACTCCGCGGCCGCGGCCTCCGAGGAGGCGACGAAGTCCGCGACGTGCTCACCCGTCACGAGGTACACGACGCGCTTGGCGACGGACACGGCGTGGTCCGCGAAGCGCTCGTAGTAGCGGCCGACCAGGGTGATGTCGACGGCGGTCTCGATGCCGTGGTGCCAGCGGTCGTCGATCAGGTGCGACAGCAGCTCGCGGTGGAGCGTGTCGATGGCGTCGTCATCCTGCTCCATCTCCAGGGCCTTCTCGACGTCCTTGGTGGCGATCACCAGGCCGGCCTTGGCCACCAGGCGCTGGGCGAGCTGCCCCATCTCCAGGACGGTGGCGTGCAGGTCGCCCGGCACCGCCGACTCGGGGTAGCGCATCCGCGCGACCTTGGCGACGTGCCGGGCGAGGTCGCCGCAGCGCTCCAGGTCGGAGCTCATCCGCAGCGAGGTGACGACGATGCGCAGGTCGGTCGCGACCGGCTGCTGCCGGGCGAGCAGGTCGATCGCGCGGTTCTCCAGCTCGTGGTGGAGATCGTTGATCTTCTCGTCCGCGGCTATCACGCTCTCCGCCAGCGCGAGGTCCGCGTCGAGGAGTGCGGTGGTCGCCCGGCCCAGGGCCGATCCGACCAGCCGGGCCATCTCGACCAGGCTGTCGCCGATCGCATCGAGTTCCTCGTGGTACGCGTCGCGCATGCTCTCTCCTCAGTAGCTGTGTCGGTGGCGGTGCCGACCGGTCATCCCGTCCGACCGTCGATCCGGTGTCCGGGTGACCGCTGCTGGTGCGCGAATGGTACGCGCACCTTCGGGCGGCGGCCCCGGTTCGGCGCGCCACCCACTCCCACACGGGCTGCACGGCCAACTCTGTGCCGTTTGGGCGACCACGCACGGCCGGTGCGGTGAATCGGCAGCTACATGAAGGTGAATTCTCGGCAACAGCAGGTCGATGCCTTGATCCGACCCTTGGGGAACGCCGAGGCCATGCGCTTACGCTGGCCACATGGACGTGAACGTGGCCGCCGCCGCTGCCTGCGCCATAGCCGGGCTCGGGGTCGGCCTCACGGCCTCCATCGCCTTCCGTTGGAGCGAGCGCGAGCAGGCCAGAGGGAAGTACAGCGGCACCAACGGCAGGAACTACGGCCGGCACCCGGCTCCGGGCGCCGCCCAGGAGCCCCCGCTCCCGCCGGGCGTGGACACCGTGCTGTCGGTGCTGCGCTCCTGCGCGATCGTGCTCGGCGAGGCCGACGAGGTGGTCAAGGCCAGCTCGGCGGCGTACGCGATGGGCCTGGTGCGCGGCGGCGCGGTCGCCGTCGAACAGATGCTCTCGCTCGCCCGGGCCACCCGCCGGGACGGCGAGATCCGCCAGGTCGAGCTGGAGGTGCCGCGCCCCGGCGCGGCCCGCGCCGCCGAGCCGCTCGCGGTCTCGGTCCGGGTCGCCCCGCTGGGCTCCCGGCTGGTGCTGGTGCTGGTCGAGGACCAGACCGAGCGCCGCCGGGTGGAGGCCGTGCGCCGGGACTTCGTGGCCAACGTCAGCCACGAGCTCAAGACTCCGGTCGGCGCCCTGTCCCTGCTCTCCGAGGCGGTCGCGGACGCGGCCGACGACCCGGAGGCGGTCCAGCGCTTCGCCGGCCGGATGCAGATCGAGGCGACCCGGCTGGCCAGCCTGGTCCAGGAGATCATCGACCTCTCCCGGGTCCAGGACGACCGGCTGATGGTCGACCCGGAGCCGGTCGCGGTGGACGAGCTGATCGCCGAGGCGATCGACCGCTGCCGCCAGCAGGCCGCCGCCAAGCAGATCCTGATCGCCGCCGGCGGCATCGCCGGCCTCTACCTGCACGGCAACCGCGGCCAGCTCGCCGCCGCGCTCGGCAACCTGGTCGAGAACGCGGTCAACTACAGCCCGCCCCGCACCCGGGTGGCCATCGCCACCCGCCGCATCTCCAGCGCCGCCGCGCTCGGCGAGGCGGACGGCGAACTGATCGAGATATCGGTCACCGACCAGGGCATCGGCATCTCCGAGAAGGACCGCGAGCGGGTCTTCGAGCGCTTCTACCGCGTCGACCCGGCCCGCTCCCGGGCCACCGGCGGAACCGGCCTCGGCCTGTCCATCGTCAAGCACGTCGCCGCCTCGCACGGCGGCACCGTGTCGGTGTGGAGCGTCGAGGGCCAGGGCTCGACCTTCACCATCCGCCTGCCCGCCGGCCAGGCGCCCACCGCCGAAGAGCTCGAAGACCTCGGGGACGCCGAAGACGCCGAAGACGCCGAAGACGTCGACGGCCTGGAAGACGTCGAACCCGCCGAGGGCGGTGACCTCGACGCCCGCGTCGGGTCCGCCGCGGCACCCCGGATCCGCACGCCGGACCGCGCGGCCACCACGGGCCGCACGGACCGTTCGCTCCCCGCCGGGGAGCGGGAAGTACCCCTGTCAAAGACAACCCAGCTTGCCCCGGAGGCCTGATCGTGACCCGAGTACTGGTGGTCGAGGACGAGGAGTCGTTCAGCGACGCCCTCTCGTACATGCTTCGCAAGGAGGGCTTCGAGGTGGCCGTCGCCGCCACCGGCCCCGACGCGCTGGAGCAGTTCGAACGCAACGGCGCCGACCTCGTCCTGCTCGACCTGATGCTGCCGGGCCTGCCGGGCACCGAGGTCTGCCGCCAGCTCCGCGTGCGCTCCAACGTCCCAGTGATCATGGTGACCGCCAAGGACAGCGAGATCGACAAGGTCGTCGGCCTGGAGATAGGTGCGGACGACTACGTCACCAAGCCGTACTCCACCCGTGAGCTGGTCGCCCGGATCCGCGCGGTGCTGCGCCGCCGCGGCGAGGACGGCGGCGCCGGCGACAACGGCGGCGGCCCGGGCGCCCTGGAGGCCGGCCCGGTCCGGATGGACGTCGACCGGCACGTGGTGACGGTGGACGGTGCCAAGGTCGACCTGCCGCTGAAGGAGTTCGACCTGCTGGAGATGCTGCTGCGCAACGCGGGCCGGGTGCTCACCCGCATGCAGCTGATCGACCGGGTCTGGGGCGCGGACTACGTCGGCGACACCAAGACCCTGGACGTCCACGTGAAGCGCCTGCGCGCGAAGATCGAGCCGGACCCGGGCGCGCCGCGCTACCTGGTCACGGTCCGCGGCCTGGGCTACAAGTTCGAGCCGTAAACCGCCACGGACAACGGACATGCGGAAGGCCCCCCGCCGGCGACTGCCGGCGGGGGCCTTCCGCATGTCCGGCGGGCCCGTACGGACCCGCCGGACGCGGTGTGGAGCCGTCAGTGCGTGCCGGCGGACGGCGTGGCAGCGGTGGTGGCGCCGGCGACAGGGGCGGACGCGGCCGGGGCGCTCGGAACGGTGCCCGCCGACGGGGTGGCAGCACCGGTGGCACCGGTGGCCGGGGCCGACACGCCCGGGGTGGTCGAAACGGTGCCCGGGGTGGCGCTCTTGCTGGGCACGGCGGCCGGGGTGGCGGTCGGGGCGGCGGTCGGGCCGTAGCCCTTGAAGAGGCCCTTGTCCGGGCTCACACCGGCCTGCACGTCGACCTTCTGGCCGTCCTTGAAGGCGAAGGACGTCGGCACGACGCCGCCGACCGTGACGCCCACGGACGCGACCTTGGCGGACGGGTTGCCGGCGCCGCCGAGCAGCACGGCGCTGCCGGCCGGGACGACGATGCTGGTCAGCGGGGCGCCCGCGGGGTCCGCGAAGGTGGCGGTGGCGCCGTTGCCGACGGTGATGGACTGCAGCTCGACCGGGTCGGCCCCGGTGTTGCTGATGTTCACCGTCACATTGGCGGGGCCGGTGGAGTCGCCCGAGGTGTCGGTTCCGGTGACGACGACGATGTTGTTCAGCCGGACGTTCGTGCCGAGCGTCGCCGCGGCGCTGTCCGGCTTGATCTGCAGGGTGTCCGGCTGGTTGCCGGCCGCGCAGGAGGACAGCGAGGCGATGGCGAGGACGGCGAGGGCGGCGATGCTGCCGCGTCGAAGGCTGCGGCTCACGGCGGCGGCTTCTCCCTAGGTCGCGTGTCGGTAGGTCAGGTCTCAGATTATCGACCTCACTTATGCGGTCCTCACGGGGTGGTCCCCGTGTCGCACTCCCGGGGGCGGCCGGGGGCCCGTCCGGGCGCACCGGGACGTGTCCGTGTCATGCCGTGGGCGGCCCGGCGCCGCTCGGGGTGGCGGCGCGGGGAGCAAGCTTCGACCAAGATCGAATAACGATCCGGAAACGGCCCGATAAACGGCGAAAACTCAAGATCCAATCACGGTTTCGGGACTGTTGCGACAGGTTTCGCCGAGCGCCGGAACCGCCTCCGACCTGCGGGAAGCCTCTCTCGAACACCGGTCGCAGCACGTCATGGGGGTGCTTGTCAAGCCCCGAGACCGGCCCTGACCTGCGAAAACGCCCTTCGGGTGCGCCGAAAAGCGTGTTATTCTGGAAAGCCACGGAAGGGGTCCTGTCACATGACGTTCAAGGTTGGCGACACGGTGGTCTACCCCCATCACGGGGCCGCGCTGATCGAGGCCATCGAAATTCGCCAGATCAAAGGTGTGGACAAGACCTACCTGGTGCTCAAGGTGCAGCAGGGAGACCTGACGCTCCGCGTGCCCGCCGAGAACGCGGAGTTCGTCGGCGTGCGCGATGTGGTCGGCCAGGAAGGTCTGGACCGGGTCTTCGAGGTGCTGCGCGCACCGTACACCGAAGAGCCGACCAACTGGTCCCGTCGCTACAAGGCGAACCTGGAGAAGCTCGCCTCGGGCGACGTTATCAAGGTCGCCGAGGTTGTGCGCGACCTCTGGCGTCGCGAGCGCGAGCGCGGCCTGTCGGCCGGTGAGAAGCGGATGCTCGCCAAGGCGCGCCAGATCCTCGTCAGCGAGCTCGCGCTGGCCGAGAACACCAACGAGGACAAGGCGGAGACGCTGCTCGACGAGGTCCTCGCCTCGTAGTGCGGTCGGGCTGCCGCCCAACGCTCACAGCGCCCGGTGCCGGCGCGCCGCTCCCGGAGGGATCCGGGAAGTGGTGCAGTGGCACTTCGGGCGCTGAGGCGTGTCCGGACGACGCCCCCCGCCCGAGCCGGTCCAGGCCCCCCGTTTCTGCGGATCGTGTGGGCCGCGGACCGGTGGTTCTTCGGAAGGGGTCCGTGCGCCCGTCGTGCACGCCATGGCCATACCCACTTCGCCGAAGGAGTGAAACCTGAACGCGTCAGCAGCAGTCGCAGCAGCAGTGGTGCCCGCCGCCGGGCGCGGTGAGCGGCTCGGGCCCGGTGCCCCGAAGGCGCTGCGGGAACTGGGCGGTGTGCCGCTCCTGGTGCACGCCGTCCGGGCCCTGGCCCGCAGCCGGGCGGTCGGCCTGGTCGTGGTCGCCGCGCCGGCCGACGGGGTGGCGGAGGTCGTCGCCCTGCTGGACAGCCACGGGCTGGACGGCAAGGACGTTCGCGTGGTGGCCGGCGGCACGACCCGCCAGGAGTCGGTCCGGCTCGGCCTGGCCGCGATCCCGGCGGACGTGGAGACCGTCCTGGTGCACGACGCGGCCCGCCCGCTCGTCCCGGTCGAGGTGGTGGACGCGGTCGCGGCCGCCGTCCGAGCCGGGGCCGAGGCGGTGGTGCCCGCGGTGCCGCTGGCCGACACCGTGAAGCGGGTCGAGCCGAACCCGGGCCGTCCCGAGCCCGTCCTCGACACGCCCGACCGTTCCACCCTGCGCGCCGTGCAGACCCCGCAGGGCTTCCGCCGGGAGGTCCTGGCCGAGGTGCACGCCAAGGCGCTGGCCGAGGAGGCCGCGGGCGGCACCGGTGCGCCTCCGGTGACCGACGACGCCGGACTGGTGGAGCGCTTCGGCGGCCAGGTCGTCGTGGTGCCCGGTCACGAGGAGGCGTTCAAGGTCACCCGTCCGCTGGACCTCGTGCTCGCCGAGGCCGTACTCGCCCGCAGGAGGGCCGCCGATGCCTACTGATCCGCAGTTCCCGCCGATCCCCCGTGTGGGCGTCGGCACCGACGTGCACGCCTTCGAGGCCGGGCGCCCGCTGTGGGTGGCCGGACTGGAGTGGCCGGACGCCGAGTTCGGGCTCTCCGGGCACTCGGACGCCGACGTGGCAGCGCACGCCGCGTGCGACGCGCTGTTCTCGGCCGCCGGAATCGGCGACCTGGGCGCCCACTTCGGCACCGACCGCCCCGAGTGGGCCGGCGCGTCCGGGGTGAAGCTGCTCGGCGAGGCCGCCCGGCTGGTGCGCGAGGCGGGCTTCGAGATCGGCAACATCGCGGTCCAGGTGATCGGCGTGCGCCCGAAGATCGGCAAGCGCCGGGCCGAGGCGCAGGCCGCGCTGTCCGAGGCGGCCGGTGCGCCGGTGTCGGTCTCCGGCACCACCACCGACGGGCTGGGCCTCACCGGCCGGGCCGAGGGGCTGGCCGCGATCGCCACCGCCCTGGTGTACGAACGGCGTTGAGCGCGGGGCGTGCGGCGGTCCGGGAATAGCCCGGGACTGACGAGTGTTCAACGGGTGTTGTGGGGGCCCGAGTCGATAGTGTTTCGGTACGGGCCCGCCCAGGCCGTGTCCTCGGGCCGTACCAGCCGCCGACGAGAAGAGGTTTCCCATGAGCGCCCAACTCTCCGACCGTGCCAAGGCCCTGATCGACGGCAAGAGCTTCGCCGTGATCTCCACGATCCAGCCCGACGGCAGCCCCCAGTCCTCCGTGGTCTGGGTCAAGCGGGACGGCGAGGACATCCTGTTCTCCACCGTCGAGGGCCGGCGCAAGCACCTCAACCTCGTGAAGGACCCGCGCATCACACTCGTGGTCAACCCGCCGGAGAGCCCGTACGAGTACTTCGAGGTGCGCGGCTCGGTGACCCTGACCACCGAGGGCGGCCGCGAGCTGATCGACGAGCTCGCCCTCAAGTACCGCGGCGAGGACGTCTACGGCTTCGACGGACCGGACGACGTCCGGGTGGTCGTCCGCCTCACTCCGCGCAAGGTGGTCGGCAACATCTGACCCTCCTCCGGCTCCTCCGGCCCGCCGTTCCCCGGGAATGTCCCCGGGAATGTGGCGGGGCACCCCCTCCTGCCCACTACGCTTGACGCTGTGAGCATTCGCCTGTACGACACCAGCACCCGCCAGGTACGCGACTTCGTCCCGCTTGTACCGGGCTGTGTCTCGATCTACCTGTGCGGCGCTACCGTCCAGTCGGCGCCACACATCGGGCACGTCCGGTCCTACCTCGACTTCGACATCATGCAGCGGTGGTTCGCCTACCGCGGCTACCAGGTGACGTTCGCCCGGAACGTCACCGACATCGACGACAAGATCATCGCCAAGGAGCGCGAGCTCGGCACGCCGTGGTGGCAGATCGCCTACGAGAACGAGCGGGCGTTCAACGACGGCTACAGCGCGCTCGGCTGCCTGCCGCCGACCGTCGAGCCGCGGGCCACCGGGCACATCCCCGAGATGGTCGAGATGATGCAGGGGCTCATCGCGAAGGGGCACGCCTACGCGGCCGACGGCAACGTCTACTTCGACGTGAAGTCGTACTCCGACTACCTCGCGCTCTCCAACCAGAAGCTGGAGAACCTCCAGCAGCCCGCGGGCGAGGGCGAGACCGGCAAGCGGGACGCGCGCGACTTCGCGATGTGGAAGGCCGCCAAGCCGGGCGAGCCGAGCTGGGACACCCCGTGGGGGCGCGGCCGTCCGGGCTGGCACCTGGAGTGCTCGGCGATGGCCCACAAGTACCTGGGCTCCGCCTTCGACATCCACGGCGGCGGACTGGACCTGATCTTCCCGCACCACGAGAACGAGATCGCCCAGTCCAAGGCCTACGGCGACGACTTCGCCAACTTCTGGGTGCACAACGCCTGGGTCACCATGGCCGGCGAGAAGATGAGCAAGTCGCTGGGCAACTCGGTGCTGGTCTCCGAGATGGTCCGCGCGTGGCGGCCGATCGTGCTCCGCTACTACCTGGCGGCCCCGCACTACCGCTCGATGATCGAGTACAGCGAGGAGTCGCTGCGGGAGGCCGAGGCCGGGTTCGGCCGGATCGAGGGCTTCGTCCAGCGCGTCGTCGAGCGCTGCGGGACGGTCGACGCGGCGCCCGAGGTGCCGCCGGCCTTCGCCGAGGCGATGGACGACGACTTCGGCGTGCCGCAGGCGCTGGCCGTCGTGCACACCGCCGTCCGCCAGGGCAACAGCGCCCTGAACGCGGACGACAAGGAGAACGCGGTGGCGCGTCTCGCCGAGGTCCGTGCGATGCTCGGAGTACTGGGCCTCGACCCGCTCGACCCGCACTGGAGCGGGGCGGAGCGCGGCGAGGACCTTCACGGCGTGGTCGACTCGCTGGTCCGCCTGGTCCTCGACCAGCGGCAGGCGGCGCGCGAGCGCAAGGACTACGCCACCGCGGATGCCATCCGCGACCAGCTCGGCCTGGCCGGGCTGGCGATCGAGGACACCCCGTCCGGCCCGCGCTGGACGATCAACAGCCAGTAACCCCATCTGACGATCGGGGTGAGGGTGGGCCGTACCGGACCGGTGCGGCCCTCCCGCATGACGTAGCGCATGCCGTCGGCCGCCGCCGGACAGAGCGGGGCGGCCGGGCATGCCGGACAGACAGGAAGTACAGCCATGGCCGGCAACAGCCAGCGCAGGAACCGCCGCAACCCCGGATCGAAGAAGGGCGCGTCTGTCGGTACCGGCGGGCACAGCCGGAAGTCGCTCCAGGGCAAGGGCCCGACCCCGCCCGGCGAGGCGCGCAAGGGCCACCCCAAGCAGCGCGCCGCCAACGCCGCGCTCAAGCGCGAGCGGGACGCCAAGGCCCGCGCCGGCATGCGCCGCGCCGGAGCCGGCCGCGGCGGCCGGGGCGGGGCGGGCAGCGCCGAGCTGGTCTTCGGCCGCAACTCGGTGGTCGAGGCCCTGCAGGGTGACGTGCCGGCCAACGCGCTGTACGTCCAGCAGTTCATCGACACCGACGACCGCGTCCGCGAGGCCTTCCAGGCCGCCAACGACCGCGGCATCCCGCTGATGGAGGCCCCGCGCCCGCAGCTGGACCAGATGACCGGCGGGCTCAACCACCAGGGCCTGGTGCTCCAGGTGCCGCCGTACGAGTACGCGCACCCCGAGGACCTCCTGGCCGACGCCTCCGACGCGGGCCAGGACGCGCTGATCATCGCGCTGGACGGCGTCACCGACTCGCGCAACCTCGGCGCCGTCGTCCGCTCCGCCGCCGCCTTCGGCGCGCACGGCGTGGTCATCCCCGAGCGCCGTGCGGCCGGCATGACCGCCGGTGCCTGGAAGACCTCCTCCGGCGCCGCGGCCCGACTGCCCGTCGCCCGCGCCACCAACCTGACCCGCACGCTGGAGGCCTACCAGAAGGCCGGTCTGATGGTCGTCGGCCTGGCCGCGGACGGCGAGGCCGAGCTGGGCGACCTGGACGTGCTGACCGGCCCGGTCGTGATCGTCGCGGGCAGCGAGGGCAAGGGCCTGTCCCGGCTGGTCTCGGAGACCTGCGACATCCGGGTACGGATCCCGATGTCGGGCCTGACGGAGTCGCTGAACGCCGGCGTCGCGGCGGGCATCGTGCTGTACGAGGCCGCGCGGCTGCGCGCCAAGCGCTGAGGTTCTCGCTGAGGTTCTGTCGAGCATCGGCTTGCACGGCACCTCGGCTTGCGCGGCACATCGGAGACCCTGCATGCAGGGGTATTTCCGAATTCTCCGCGATCCGGGTGAAAGCGATCGGGCCCGACCGGGTCCGATCGCTTTTCTCATGATCACTTCAAGTGGGCGCCGGATATCCACCCGGGAGAGTGTCCTAAGCGGCCGTCACCCGGTTAGACGGGCGTGGACACCAGAACACAACGGCGGCCCCTCTTCGGCGGCGGCAGTACCGGGATAGACGTGGACCCGGGCCTCAACACCGTCAAGGTGGAGTCGGACCCGGCGCGCCTCAGCAGCACCCAGGCCAGCTTCCGGCTCCGGCTCGGTGCCCCGACGGCGCCGCTGATCGACGCCCCGGCCGGACTGCTCTCCACCGGCGCCGCGTTCGGCGACCCGTACGCGAGCCAGGGCCTGATCCGCCGTCCGCTGGTCACCCCGCAGGTGGTCGTGCCCTCCTCCGCCGTCCCGGCGCTGGCGGGGGCCGCCGGGGGCGGTGCGCCGCGCCGCAAGGGGCGGGTCACCCCCGTCACCTGGACCGGCCAGGCGCCCCCCGGGGACCTCGCCGCCACCCGGCTCCTGGAGGCCGTGCGGCTCAGCGGCTCCCCGGGAGGCGGCGTCGGCCTGGCCGAGGCGGACACCCGGGTGATCCCGGCCCTCGCGGGCGCCCGGACCGTCCCGCGCCAGCCGCGCGAGGGCGCCGGCACCGCGACCGACGCGGGCGTCGGCCCGATCGGCGCGCCGCAGGGCTGGACCCCGAGCGGCGAGCTGCCCGAGGTCTCCGCCGCCGACGCCGGGGGCAAGCAGTCCTGGTACCCCGGCCGACGGGTCGACCTCGGCCTGGTGCTGCTGCCGCTGCGCGCCGTCCTCGGCTCGCTGTCCGTCTACGCCGGGTTCAGCAAGCTCTGCGACCCGGTGTACTTCGACGGCGGCGAGCGCGGCTCGATGATGCGCTGGCTGGCCTCGCTGCACCCGTGGAAGGCCGCCGAGCCGCTGCTCGCCTTCGCCATGGCGCACCCCGTCGGCTCCGGCCTGGTGGTGTCGTTCACCGAGATCGTGGTCGGCGTGCTGACCGTCCTCGGCCTGTGGCAGCGGCTCGCGGCCGGCGCGGCGATGCTGCTCTCCGCGGTGCTGCTGTTCACGGTCAGCTGGCGGGCCGTCCCGGTGTACGACACCCCCGACCTGATCTTCATGGCCGCGTGGAGCCCGCTGCTGATCGCCGGGGCGCCGTTCGCCTCGCTGGACGGGCGGCTCAACCTGGAGGCCTGGCGGCGGTACGGCTCGGGCACGCCCGGGGCGCTGCGGCGGCGGGTGCTGCGGCGGGGCACGGTGGTCGCCACGGTCGTCGTCGGCATGACGCTGCTGCTCGGCTCGATGCTCGGCGCGGCGGTGCGCACCAGCGCCCGGCCGCACCAGGCGCCGAGCCGGCCGGCCACCGACTACGGCACGCCGGTCTGGCCGAGCGGTTCCCCCTCCGGTGCCGCGCACGGTCAGGGCACGTCCACGCAGCCCGCGCCGGCCGCGTCCCGCCCGGCGGCGAGCCCGACCGCCCCGGCGTCCTCGGCCCCGGCCTCCCGCCCGGCCACCCCGACACCGAGCGGGAAGCACTCCACCAAGGCGGAGGGCGGCCAGAGTTCGGCCCCTGGGTCGGCACCCTCGTCCGCCGCGCAGCCGGCCGGCTCCTCGCCCGGCCAGCGCTCCACCCCGGCTCCCGCGGGTTCGGGCGCGGGGTCCAAGCCGAGCCCCAGCGGCTCGGGCTCCGGCCTGCTCGGCGGGGTGCTCGGCAGCGGCCAGCTGGCCGACCTGTCGGGCGGCGGCCACTCCAGCCGTCCGGGGGCGCCGACGGCGACCTGACCGGGTGGGGACGGCGCGGTCGGCCGGGCGCTCCGTGGGGGAGCACCCGGCCGACCGGCTTGCTGCGAGGGGCTACTGAGGTGCCCGGCCCGCTCCGGCGGCGAGTTCCTTGGCCGCCTCCGTGAGGTCCTTCGCGGTGTCGATCGCGCGCCAGTACACGCCTTGCGGGAGCTGGTAGCCCGCCAGCCGCTTACCGCGGGCGAGTTGGGGGAACGTGGTGCGCTCGTGGTCGCCCACGCCCGGCAGCAGCTCGGCGAACTCCGGGCTGAACACGTACAGGCCCGCGTTGATGAGGAACGGCGACGGCGGCGCCTCGATGAAGTCCAGCACGTTGCCGAACTGGTCGGTCTCCACCGCGCCCCACGGGATCCGCGGCCGGGCCAGGGCGAGTGTCGCGACGGCGTCCCGCTCGTGGTGGAAGGCGGCCATGTCGCGCAGGCTGAAGCGGGTCCAGATGTCGCCGTTCGTGGCGTACCAGGGCTCGTCCGGGCGGGGCAGCGCCTTGGCCGCGTACTTGAGCCCGCCGCCGCGCCCGAGCGGCTCCTCCTCGATGACCGTGCGGACGCGCAGCGGCAGGTCCGCCCTGCCCAGCCACTCCTCCAGCACGTCGGCGAGGTGGCCGCAGGACACCACGACGTCCGTGACGCCCTCGGCGGCGAGCCAGGCCAGCTGGTGGCCGAGGATCGGCATGCCCGTCCCCGGGATCTCGACCAGTGGCTTCGGGCGGTCGTCCGTGTAGGGCCGCAGCCGGGAGCCCTGGCCGCCGGCGAGGATGACGGCCTGCGTGACGGGCGTCGTGGTCGGCCGGGGCGGGTGGGGGTGCTGGGACTGCGGGGACGCGAGGTCGGCGGTGGGGCCGGAATCAGCGGTCATGCCTGAACAATAGGCGCGCCGACGGGGGTTGGAGCCCAGGTCTTCGCCGACCCCCGGGACGTCAGCCCGTCACACCCGACGCGAAGGAGCCGTCGCAGACCGGGCGGGCGAACGAGCGGGCCCGCTGCACGTCGCCCTGGTACTTCTTGACCGTCGCCCGGCCCAGCTCGGTGGCGAGCGAGGTGCAGTACGGCGTCAGCGACGGCTGCTCGCGCATCGAGCGCTCCAGCAGGTCCAGCGCCGCGGCCGGGCTGTGCTCGCGCAGCTCGTCCAGCATCGCGACCCGCAGCGCGTCCTGCGGCGCCAGCCCGTCCGGCGTCTTGCCAGCCGCGCCCGCGGACCGTCCGATGCCCGCGCCGTCGCCGCTGGACGCCGCGACGACCTGCTGGTCGAGCCCGGTCGGCGGAGCCCACGGGACCCGGGTCACGGCGAGGGTGCCGGTGGTCACCAGGACCACGGGCAGGGTGAGGGCGACGGTCTGGCCGATACGGCGAACTAGCTGCTTCACGCTCAGGAGCGTAGCGGTGGGTACGGGCCGGGTCGCCCTCCGTTACACCATCGAGTGACGACGTGTCCGGGTTCGTCCCGTCGCCGTGTTGACGCGGGGGTGTACGGACGGAGCCCGTCGGACCGGGGCCGGTCCGACGGGCTCGCGTTCGTCGTGGCTCAGTTGCTGAGGCGGGCGCCGGTGCTGGTGGAGAACACGTGGGTCTCGTCGGCGATCGGCACGACGTGGATCGTCTCGCCGCGGGCCGGGATCTGCCGGCCGTGCACGCGGACCACGATGTCCTTGTCCTCGCCGCCGATCTTGGTGGTGCCGTAGACGAAGCCGTCCGAGCCGAGCTCCTCGACCACGTTGACCGTCACCGCGACGCCCTCGATGCCGCCGGCCGGGACGACCTCGAAGTGCTCCGGGCGGATGCCGACGGTCACCGTCCTGTCGCTGCCGGCGCCGCCCAGGTCCTCGCGGGAGATGTTCACGACCGAGCCGCCGAACTTCACACCGCCGTCCACCAGCGGCACCTCGACCAGGTTCATCGCCGGCGAGCCGATGAAGCCGGCCACGAAGAGGTTGGCGGGCTTGTCGTACATGTTGCGCGGGGTGTCGACCTGCTGCAGCACGCCGCCCTTCAGCACCGCGACGCGGTCGCCCATGGTGAGCGCCTCGGTCTGGTCGTGGGTCACGTACACCGTGGTGATGCCCAGGCGGCGCTGCAGGCCGGCGATCTGGGTGCGGGTCGAGACGCGGAGCTTGGCGTCCAGGTTCGACAGCGGCTCGTCCATCAGGAAGACCTGCGGCTGGCGCACGATCGCGCGGCCCATCGCGACGCGCTGGCGCTGACCGCCGGAGAGCGCCTTCGGCTTGCGGTCCAGGTACTCGGTGAGGTCGAGGATCTTCGCGGCCTCCTCGACCTTGGTGCGGATCTCCGCCTTGTTCACGCCGGCGATCTTGAGCGCGAAGCCCATGTTCTCGGCGACGGTCATGTGCGGGTAGAGCGCGTAGTTCTGGAACACCATGGCGATGTCCCGGTCCTTCGGCGGCAGGTGGGTGACGTCCCGGTCACCGATCCGGATCGCGCCGCTGTTGACGTCCTCCAGGCCGGCCAGCATGCGCAGGCTGGTCGACTTGCCGCAGCCCGAGGGGCCGACCAGCACGAGGAACTCGCCGTCCGCGATCTCCAGGTCCAGCGCGTCCACGGAGGGCTTGTCCGCCCCCGGGTAGACGCGGGTCGCCTGGTCGTACGTGACAGAAGCCATGGTTGGTGCTCTCCTTCACCGGCAGGAACGTGCCGGACGATCCGAGTAAAGGGGGGATTCGATTGTCGCGTCGGCCCGTCCAGTGGTCTGAACCACTACACGAACCGACTCCCGGCGACGCTACCTGCGCCCCCGCCGCTTGTCAGCCCCCCTCCGGCCCGATTTCCGCATCGTTTCCATCACGCCCACCCCACCCCGCCAACCTTCGGATATCCCCCCACCCCGCCACCCGCGCCCGGTAGACTGCCCTCGGTGCCGCCGTGATCCTCGCGGACGGCCACCGTGCCTCCTTAGCTCAGCTGGCCAGAGCACCGCTCTTGTAAAGCGGGGGTCGTCGGTTCGAACCCGACAGGGGGCTCAGTGCCTGACCTGGGAAGACAACCCAACTGCGATCATGCGAAACCCCCTCCGAGATCACTTGGAGGGGGTTTTCATGTCCGGTGGGGACAGGGTGGGGACGCGCCGTCAGGCAGCCCGTTCAGTGGGGGCGCCGCCGGGGGTCCGGCCGCAGGCTCCCTCGCCGGATCGCGGCGTCGAGCCGGCTCGGAGTGTGGAGCGATCCGTCGGCAGGTCGACGCGCCGACGGTCCGCCGGAACGGCTCCGTCCCGGCGATGGCGGCTTTGAGGGCTTTGCGCTGGGTGCGGAACCCGGCGGGGCCGAAAACGACGGCAGGCCCGGCGCTCCCCTCGTAGCGGCGGGCCTGCCGCTGTGCCGGCGCCGCTGTGGGCGGCCGGGCATGCGGTTGCGGTGCCTGATCGGGCGCCGCGTTCAGTGCGCGGAAGCTGCGTTCTTGACCAGGGCCTTGGTCAGGGCCACGCCGGCGGTTCCGGTGTTGCTCTGGTCGTTGTCGTAGGTCGTCACGACGACGCTGCCGACCCGGGCGGCGACCAGCGTGCTGCCCCCGGTCCAGTCCGGAGACGTGATGACCGCCTGGAGTGCCTCGTCCCCGACGCCGGGCAGGCTCTGCAGGGTGACGGTCGCGGTGTAGTTCTGGCCGTTCTGCACGACGGTGTAGGTGTGGCACGCGGTGAGGGCCTTCTTCAGGTTGGCCATGACCGTCTGCGCGTCGTTGCCCCGGTAGGCGTCCAGCTCCTGGGCGAACATGTCCTGCGAGTCGTCCGTGTAGTTGTTCTGGGCGAAGGACGCGGCGGTGATCCCCGCTGCGTTGATCCAGCCCGTCCCGTTGAGCATGTTGCACGCCTTGGAGGCGGGGACGGCGGACGGCGAAACCGGCGGGTTGAAGCCGTTGCCGGTGCTCTTGGTGCCGCTGGGGTCGAGCTTGAGCTTCTGGGGGAGCGCGGTGGCCGGCAGGAGTACGGCGTTCAGCTTGTTCCCGTTGGGGAGGGCGTCGGTGCCCGCGGCGGGGACGGGGGCCGGCGCGGTGGACGATGCGACGCCGGCGGGCGATGCGACGCCGGCGGACGCGGAGGGGGCTGCCGCGGTGGCCGAGGAGTCCGCGTTGTCCGGGCCGCAGGCGGCGAGGCCGAGAACCGCGGTGGCGCTGCAGGCGATCAGGGTGGCCCGGCGGAGTTGCTGAGGCATGGAGGGGTGTGCACCTTTCGGGCGGGGAGCTGTGTGAGCGGCGGGCCAATCAGATCACCGCCTGTGAACCGCGTCAACATGAGAACTCGCCGTGAGGCAGGTTGTAAGATCGTGCTCAGTCGTAGCGTCGCGGGGAGGGGGCCCACTCGGTGCCGGAGAACAGGACAGACGTCACCGCCGCAGGGATCGCGCGGTTGGCCGGTGTCGGCCGCGCCGCGGTCAGCAACTGGCGGCGCAGGCACGCGGACTTCCCCAAGCCCGTCGGCGGCACCGACACCAGCCCGGCCTTCGACCTGGCCGACGTCGAGCAGTGGCTGCGCGACCAGGGCAAGCTCGTCCAGGTGCCCCTGCGGGAACGGGTCTGGCAGCAGATCGAACGGGATCCGGACGGGGCGGCGACCGCGCTGCGACTGGTCGGTGCCGTGTTCCTGCTGCGTGACCAGCCCACCCGATGGCAGGAGCTGGCCGCCGCCGACGATCGCCGTCTGACCCGCGAGCTGCCCGAAGCACTCGCCGAAGCACTCCGCGCCCGCCTGGGCGAGGACCACCCGGTACCCGTGCCGAGCGGGTCCGAGCTGACCGGGCGTCTGGCGCTGCTGCGCGGTGGCGCGGAGCTCGCGAACGAACTCGGCGCCCGCCAGGCGTACGAGTTCCTGATGGGGCGCCACCTGGAGGCCGGGCCCCGCCAGTACACGCTGACCCCCGCACCGCTGTCGGAGCTGATGGCCGAACTCGCCGGCCGGGCCGAGCTGGTGCTGGACCCCGCCTGCGGCTTCGGCGGCCTGCTCGGCGCGGCCGGTCCCACGACCGCGGTGACCGGTCAGGAAGTCGATCCGGACCTCGCCGCGCTGACCGCGGTGCGCCTCGCCCTGCACACTGACCAGGAGGTGCGGATCCGGGTGGGCGACAGCCTGCGCGCCGACGCGCACACCGGGGTGCGCGCGGACGCCGTGCTGTGCCATCCGCCGTTCAACGAACGCTCCTGGGGGCACGAGGAGCTCGCCTACGACACCCGCTGGGAGTACGGGCTGCCGCCGCGGACCGAGTCCGAGCTGGCCTGGGTGCAGCACGCCCTCGCCCATGTGCGCGAGAACGGCTGCGCCGTGCTGCTGATGCCGCCCGCCGCGGCGTCCCGCCGGTCGGGTCGGCGGATCCGGGCGGACCTGCTGCGGCGCGGCGCGCTCCGGGCGGTCGTCGCGCTGCCCGCGGGCGTGGCCCCGCCGTACGGGATCCCCCTGCACCTGTGGGTGCTGCGCCGCCCCGCGGCGGACGCGCCGCAACCGCAGCGACTGCTCCTGGTGAACGCCGCCGAGCGGCCGGACGGAGGGGAGAAGCTGTCCTGGCAGGAACTGCGCAGCATTGTGCTGGAGGACTGGTACGCCTTCGACCGCGACGGCGCGGCACCGCAGCGGCCCGGCGTCAGCCGCGTCGTCCCGCTGGTCGACCTGCTGGACGACGACGTGGACGTGACCCCGGCCCGGCACCTGCCGATCCGGGCGGCGGGCGGCGGAGAGGCGGGGCTGAGCGAGGTCCGCGACCGCCTGACCGGTGCCCTGCGGCGCACCGTGGAACTGGCGCCGGTGGCGGGCGTCCAGGGCGCGCCCGCGCACTGGCCGATGACCAGCCTCGGAGAACTGGCGAGGACGGGAGCCCTGTTGATGCGGACGGGCGGTGCCGGAGCCGGCACCGGCGGCCCGCCGGTCCTGACCGAGCACGACATCGTGTCGGGCGGCGCCCCCTCCGGCGTGCTGCCCGAGGGCGAGGACGAGGAGCCGGTGCTCACCCGGGCCGGGGACGTGGTGATCCCCGTGCTCGGCCGGGGCACCACGACCCGCGTGATCGACGAAGCCACCGCCGGTGCCGCGCTGGGCCGCAACGTCTACCTGCTGCGACCCGACCCGGCGACCCTGGACTCGTGGTTCCTCGCCGGCTTCCTGCGCAGCAGTGCGAACAACCGGCAGGCCAGCAGCTTCACCACGTCCGCAACCCGGCTCGACGTGCGCCGGCTCCAGGTGCCCCGGCTGCCGCCGGCCGACCAGCGGCGGTACGGGGAGCGGTTCCGCGCGGTCGCCGCCTTCGAGGAGGCGACACGCCTGGCCGCCAGGCTGGGCGAACTGCTCGTCCAGGGCCTGTACGACGGGCTGACGGACGGGAGCATCAGCCCGTCCTGACGGGCGACGGCCGTGCGGCGGAGGGGTCGGTAGGCTGACCCCGGCAATCACCGATCAACCTCCGCCGAGCAGGAGCTGGCCCATGTACGGCCCCGTCCCCACAGCGCCGCCGCCTCGACGTGGCGCGCGTGTGTGGAGGGTGCTTCTCCGGGTGGTTCTCACCGCCGTTCCGGTGCTGACCATCGGCATGCTGGGCTGGATGTCAATGCTGTACCTCGCGCTCGTGCACCGCCGCAGACGCGACTGGCTGCTGCTGGTGGCGGTGGCGGCGGCGTCCGTCGGCGGGTTGGCACTGATCGGGCCGTCCGAGCAGAAGAGCTGGCAGGCCACCACCGGGGTGGTGATCCTGCTCGGGACCATGGTCTTCGTCCCGGCGTACTTCCTCGCCGTCGACCTGCGGCCGCAGCCTTCGGACGCGGTGGTTCCCGGCCCGGGAACCCCCGTGGCACTGCCGCCGGTGCAGCCGGGCTACCCGCCCCCGGGGCTGCCGCGCCAGGACCGCATCGGGCAGGTCAGGGCCGGGCTCGACGAACTGAGCGCCTACCTCGAACAGCAGGAGCGCTCATGAAGGGCCGGCTCGTCGCCGGGCGGTACGAGCTGGCGACGCTCATCGGACAGGGCGGAATGGGCCAGGTGTGGACGGCACACGACCGCACCCTGGACCGGTGGGTGGCGGTCAAGCTGCTCCGGCCCGACCGGATGACCGAAGCGGAGGAGTTCGACGGAGTCCGGCGGCGCTTCGTCCGGGAGTGCCGGGTCACCGCCCAGGTCGATCACCCCGGACTGGTCACCGTGCACGATGCCGCCGGCGATGGCGACGACCTCTACCTGGCCATGCAGTACGTCCACGGCGCGGACCTGGCCGACCACTTGGCCGAGCACGATCCCTACCCCTGGCCGTGGGCGGTCGCCGTGGCGGCGCAGCTCTGCGCGGTGCTGGCCGCCGTGCACGCGGTGCGGGCCGTGCACCGCGACCTCAAGCCGCGCAATGTCATGGTCCGTCCCGACGGCACCGTCGTCGTGCTCGACCTCGGTGTCGCCGCCGTCCTCGACTCCGACACCACGCGGCTCACCCTCACCGGCTCCCCCATCGGCAGCCCCGCGTACATGGCGCCCGAGCAGGCCGTGGGGGGCGAGGTCGGTCCGAGCGCCGACCTCTACTCCCTCGGCGTGATCCTGCACGAACTGCTCAGCGGCACGGTCCCCTTCGCCGGTTCCTCCGCGCTGGGCGTGCTGCATCGGCACCTCCACGAGCCGCCGCTGCCACTGCGCCGGGTCCGGCCGGAGGTGCCGGAACCACTGGAGGCCCTGGTCCTGTGGCTGCTCGCCAAGGACCCGCGGGACCGTCCGGCCGATGCGGCGGAGGTCTATCGGGCGCTGGCGCCCCTGCTGCCCGGGCCCGCCTCGAACCGCCCCGACGGCCCGGGTGTGCCGATGGACCCGACCCGGCCGTTCCGGCAGCCCTACGCGCCCTGGCACAGCGGGCAGTTGCCGGGCCGGTCACCGCACCCGCCGACCGTGCCGACCGTGCCCGCCGCGGACCCGCACCCGGGCCCTCCCGCACCCGTCGGCGGGAAGGCCGACATCGCCGCCGCCGTCGAGGAGGCCAAGGGGCTGCTGGACACGGGTCGGATCACCCAGGCCGTGAGCGTGCTCGGCGGAGCGCTGTCCGCTGCCGCGGAGGCCCACAGCCGGAACTCTCCCGTCGTCCACATGCTGCGGAAGCAGTACGCCGCGACCCTGCTGGAGGACGGTCAGTTCCGCGCCGCACTGCCGGAGTTCAGGCTCCTGATCGAGCAGCGTTCCGCCGAGGCCGGCCCGACCGACCCGCAGGCACTGCGCTTCCGCGTCGAGGCAGCGCAGTGCCTGGAGCACCTCGGCGACCACGTCTCGGCACTCACCGAGTACCGGTCCCTGCTTCCCCAGCTGGACCGGCTCGCCGACCACGATCCGGTGTTCGCACTGGAGGTCCGCAGCCGCACGGCACACCTGCTCTTCGCGACCGGTGACCACACCGGCGCCCGCACGGCCCAGCTCCGACTGCTCCTCGACACCGAACGGCTCTACGGCCCGCACCACCCGCTCGCCGCCGAAGCCCGGCGCACCCTCGACGAATGGGACTTGCGGGACGGCAGGAAGGACCGCCGTCCGTAGCCGTCGACGGGGCGAGGAGGACACGGCCGGCGTACGAACCCCGACCTCCGGCACACCTTGACCACCGGACCCGTCACGCGGCCCCCTTCTGCATGCCCTCCCTGGCACGGAGTCGGCATGCCCGCGCGGCGATCACCAGGAACGTGGGGGAGGGCCCCGGTCAGGTGGTGGGGAGGGTGAGGGTGGCGAGGGCGCCGCCGGTGGGGTGGTTGGCGAAGGTGAGGGCGGCGCCGATGACGCGGGTGTGGCCGGTGGCGATGGTGAGGCCGAGGCCGTGGCCGCGGCCGCGTTCGGGGGCGTTGGTGCGAAAGCGTTGGGGGCCGTGGGCGAGGAGGTCGTCGGGGTAGCCGGGGCCGTGGTCGCGGACGGTGATCTGGTGGCCGTCGACGTGGAGTTCGACCGGGGCGGCGCCGTGGCGGTGGGCGTTGAGGACGAGGTTGCCGAGGATGCGGTCCAGCCGGCGCAGGTCGGTGCGCACCTCGGCGTCGGCGGTCACCGTGACGTCCACGTCCAGGCCGGTGAGCGTGACGGTGCGGCGCACCGCCCGTTCCAGGGGGACGGCGGACAGGTCCGGGGTCTCGACGTCGGCGTCGAGGCGGGAGACCTCCAGCAGGTCCTCGACGAGGGCGCGCAGGGCCTGGACCCGGTTCCGGACGAGCTGGGTGGGGCGGCCGGGCGGCAGCAGTTCGGCGGCGGTGACCAGGCCGGTGAGCGGGGTGCGCAGCTCGTGGGCGACGTCCGCGGTGAAGCGCTGCTCGTCCGCCAGCCGCCGGTGCAGCGAGCGGGACATCTGGTCGACGGCGGCCGCGAGGTCGGCCACCTCGTCGCGCCCGTCGACGAGTTCGCCGATCGGGGTGTCCGTCCGGCCGGCGGCGATGCCCCGGGCGGCCGTGGCCGCGGTGCGCAGGCGGCGGCTGATCCGGTCCGCGACCAGCACGCCGGCCAGGACGGTGGTGAAGACGGCCGCGACGACGGTGAGCAGGATGATCCGGTCGAGGTCGGCGATCGCCTGCCGGTCCTGCGTGAAGTCCACGCGGACGGAGAGCGCCCCGTTCTGCGCCGGCCCGGCCGCCCACATCGTCTCGCCGTCCGGGCCGGCCGCCAGCAGCGTGCCCCGCCGGCCGTCGGACGCGAGCGCGCGCAGCCGGGTGGGCAGCGAAGGGTCGCCCACGGCGGCGCCGTGGGCGAGGGCCTCGCCGCGCCCGTACGCGCCGAGCGAGGAGTCGAGGGCGGCGAGGGCGGTGGCGCGGGCCTGGTCGACGTGCTGACGGATCATCGCCTGGTGGACCAGCAGGCCGACGGCCACCGCGACCAGGACGGAGATCGCGGCGACGGCGGTGGCGATCTGGCGGCGCAGCGTCATGCCGGCCGCCGCAGCTTGTAGCCGAACCCGCGGACGGTCTCGATCCGTCCGGCGCCGATCTTGGCGCGCAGCCGCTGCACGTGGACGTCGACCACGCGGGTGTCGGCGCCCCACTCGTAGTCCCAGACGCGTTCGAGCAGGGTCGAGCGCTCCAGCACGATGCCGGGCGCGGCGGTGAACTCCAGCAGCAGCCGCAGTTCGGTGGGGGTGAGCGGGACGAGGCGGCCGTCCACCCGGACCTCCATGCTGTCGGTGTCCACCTGCATGCCGTCGAAGCTGCGGACGGTGGGGGAAGGCGCGGGGGAGGGGGAGGCGACAGGGGCGGACGCATCGGCGTTCGGGACCGCGACCACGCGGACCCGGCGCAGCACCGTCCGGATCCGGGCGACCAGTACCGCGCTCTCGAACGGCTTGACCACGTAGTCGTCCGCCCCGGCCTCCAGCCCGGACACGACGTCCACAGGATCGGTGCGCGCCGACATCATCAGGATCGGCAGCTGGCTCTCCTCGCGGATCCGCCGGCACAGCCCGACGCCGTCGAGGAGCGGCAGCATGACGTCCAGCAGGACCAGGTCGGGCCGGACGGCGTGGAACGCCTCCAGCCCCTCCAGGCCGTCGGCGGCCGTGGCGACGGGGAAGCCGTAGCGCTCCAGGGCCATCCGGGTGGCCTCGCGGATCACCTCGTCGTCCTCGACGAGCAGGATGCGGGGCTGCGTGGGCGTGGCGGCAGGGGTCATGGCTGCTGAGGCTAGGGCGTCGGGGTTCACGGATGCGCTCCCGGGAGGGCCGGCGTCGGCCGGGAGGGGGCCTGGACGGAGGCGCGCGGCGACGGGAGGGCCGTTGCGGGGGCCGGCTCGGGCCCGACCGTCGGGCGGACGGGGACGGGGACGGGGACGGGGACAGGGACGGGGACGGGGACGCGGCCGCCCGGGGGGACGGCGCCCGTCGCCGGTTCCGGGGGGACGGTGGGGCCGGGCAGCGGGCCGACGCCCTCGACCTTCTGCTCCAGTCGGACGAGCCGGACGCCGTCCCAGTGGTAGTGGCTGGTGGTGAGGAGGGAGGTGGTGGTCGGCTCGCGCAGCCACAGGTCGGTGCCGACGGTCTCGGCGCTGAAAGTCGGCAGCAGCTTGACCCGCAGGATCGGCACGAGCCGGTCGTCAGCCAGGGTGTAGACGTGCAGCACGACCTGCCCGGGGACGCCCACGGCGGCGATCAGCTCGGGCTTCCCGTCGCCGGTGAGGTCGCGGAACTCGGGGCTGCGGACCTCGCACTCGGTGCACGAGCCGAGGGCGTGCCGCTCCTCCGTGCTCACCTCGGGGTCCTCGGTGAGCACGGTGCGGACGTCGACCGCGGTGATGTCCCGCCCGGGGACGGTCACGTCGGGTACGGGCCGCGGCGGCGCCTGGGTGGCGGACCCGGTCCCGGTGGCGGACGGGGACGGCGAGGCGGCCAGGCCGGGCCAGAGCGGCTGCGGCACCGGGGGCGGCGTCACCGGCTGCGAAGGGCCGTGGTCCCGCAGTCCGCCGGGGGTGGCCCGGCCGACCGCCATGGCGGCGAGGGCGACGAGGACGGCCACGGCCGCGAGAGCGGCCATCGGCGCGGCGGCGGGCCGGCGGCGGGGCGGGGATGCTGCTGCCACGTCGGCGCTCGTCCTCCTGGTGTGTGGTGACCGGTGTGCCGCGACTGGCCCGGGCCGACGCGCGTCGGCCCGTTCCGGCACGCGTCCCCGTGCCTCCTGAGTAGGTCGTGCGGGCGGTGGTCGGCGGTTCCGTGCCGCCGCCTCAGGCCAGGTCGGCCAGCACGACGATGTTGTCGGTCCAGTGGCCGTCCGAGCCGATCCGGCCCCCGCAGGTGATGAGCCTGAGGGCGGGGGCGGGGGTGTCACCGTAGACGGCGTCGGTCGGGAACCGGTCCTTGGCGGCCTGGAGCAGCGAGCGGACCTTGAAGTCCACGGTGGTGCCGTCCGCGCGCCGCACCCGGACGAGGTCGCCCGGCCGCAGTTTCGGCACCTGGCGGAAGACGGCCGGGCCGTGGACGGTGTCGTAGTGCCCGACGAGGACGGCGGGGCCGGTCTCGCCCGGGGTGGGGCCGTTGCGGTACCAGCCGACCTCCTCGGCCCGGTCGGCCGACGGCACCTGGACCGTCCCGTCGGCGTTCAGGCCGAGGCCGGTCACCGGGGCGTCCACACCGGCGGACGGGATGAGCAGGCGGGTCGGTTCCGAGGCGGCGAGGGCCTTCGGCGCGGCGGTGGGCGGCGCGGTGACGTCCGGTGCGGAGGCCGCCGGTGCGGGGCCGGGCGTCGCAGCGTCCGTCGCGCTGCCGTGCGCCGAGGCCTCGATCCGTACGACCGGCGTGTCCCGGGACGACAGCGCCACCGACGTGCCGAGCAGCAGGCAGAGCAGCCCGGCCGCCCCGACGACGGCCCGACGGACCACGCCCGGCCCGCGCTGCGGTCCGCGCCGCCGCCCCCGTCCGCCGACTCGTCCCTGCCCGCCGACTCGTCCCTGCCCGGCGACTCGCCCCCGCCCGGCGGCGCGCCGCCGTCGCCCGCCGACCGGTGCCCCGCTCGCCGCCGGGGCCGCCCCGGCGCCGCCACCCCGCCTGGCCGGACGCGGGGGCGCGGCGCCGGGGTGCCCGGCGGGCTCGGGGCCGGTGTCAGCCGCGCGCACCGGAGCGGCGGCGCAGGACGGCGAAGCCCAGCGCCCCGGCGCCGACGGCCGCGACGGCACCGCCGGCGGCCAGGGTGAGGCCGTTGCCGTCGGTCGCGGTGGAACCGTCCCCGGCCTGGGCGGCGCCCTTCGGCACCTCGCGGACCTGCGGCCGGGGGGCCTCCGGGGTGCGCGGCGGCGCGGGCGAGGCGGTGGGCTCCGTGGGCACGACCGCCGCGGCGGGCGCGGAGGCGGTGGGCCTGGGCGGCTGCGCGGGACGGACGGGCGCGCCCTGCGGCGCCACGGCCGTGCCCGCGGCGGCGGGGCCGGCGCTCGGGGTGGCCGGGACGGGCACGGGTGACCCGTCGGCCCACGCCTGCCCGCCGGTCAGGGCGGTCAGCAGCGCGGCCCCGGTCAGGGCGCAGACGGCCAGGACCCGGCGGCCCGGCGCACGATCGGTACGGCTCCTGCTCATGCGGTGTCTCTCCTTCGTGGTCGACGCCTCCCGGCCCCTGCGGCCGGTGCGTCGACGGTGACGTTAGGGAGCCCGTGTCGCGGTCCCCGGCCGGTCGCGTCACGGCGGTCCATCGGCTTCGTAACGCCCTTGACCGGCTTCGTAACGCCGCTTCGTAACACCGTTCCGTAACGCCGCTTCGCAACACCACCGACCGGCGAAGGGCGGTGCCGGCGGGGACGGACACCGTCCTGCCGCTCGGCGCACTCTGCCAACTCGCCGCCGCAGTCTCGGTGTTGGCCGTGCCGGAGGTGCGCACCCGCCCCTGGGAGGGCGGCGAGGATCCGACCTGGGCCGCCCCGGGGCGCACCCGGGCGGGACGACGCCGACAATCCCACCCCGCCCGCGCGAACCGTCCCCGCCCCCGGCCTCGCCCCCGGGCGGCGCGGGCGGCGCGGGCGGGGCGGTCGTACGGTGGAGGGTGCGGGGGTGGACGGAGGAGGTTGGCCATGCCCGGTTCGCTCACCATCAGCCACCACGAGGCCGCGGTGGCCCTCGATCACACGGACGCCGTGCGGCTCACCACCGTGCTGGAGGAACTGGCCTATCTGCTGGAGATCCCGGGGCCGAACCGGATCAACGACGCGCAGCTCGCCGCGCTGTGCGAGGGCCGCGCGCCGGACCGCGCCGAGCTGTCGCGCTGGTCCCGGGCGCTCGCGGCGCAGCTGAAGGGCCGGCGCTAGCGCGAGGACCCGGCGCCGGGGCGTGACGGGCGGCCGCCGACGGCCGCCGACGGCCGCCGGCGCACCGGACCCGCCGTACGATGACGCGCGGGGCGGGCGGTTCCCGCACGCCTCCCGGGTGCCGGGTCGGCCGGTGGCCGGCCCGGTGGAGGGTGAGGGTGGGGGCCCGAGCGTGCCGCAGTCCTGGTCGATGTCCTGGCTCACCGTGCCGACGCCGCTGCCGAGCGGCCCGATGCACGTCGCGGTGACGCCGCTGGGCGTCGCGGCGGTCGGCTACGGCGGGCGCGACGGCGAGACGCCGGTCTGCACCGACGAGGCGAAGATCGCCGCCGTGACCGACCGGATCGGCGCCTACCTGGCGGGCCGCAGCCGGGAGCCCGGCCTGCCGATCGACTGGAGCCTGAGCAGCGGCCCGCACCGGACGGTGCTGCGGACGCTGTGGCGCGAGGTGCCGTACGGGCGGACCATCACCTACGGCGAACTGGCCGCGCGCAGCGGGGTGTTCGAGGGCGTGACCGAGCCCGGCCTGGCGGCCCGCACGGTCGGGCAGATGATGGCCGCCAACCCCGTCGCGCTGCTCGTGCCCTGCCACCGGGTGGTGGCGTCGGACGGCATCGGGGGCTTCGGCGGCGGCCGGGTCGGGATCGAGGTGAAGCGCTGGCTGCTGACCCTGGAGGGGGTGCTGGAGCCGACCCTCGACTGGAACGGCCCGCTGTAGCAGTGCACTTGCCGCCGAAGCCGCCCGGTTCCAGCGGCGAAGCGGCACTCCGTGCGCGCGGGATGCGAGAGGATGGCATCCGGCATTCCGGCGAGTTCGAATCGGCAATCGAACAAATATCGATCAAGTGATCTGGTCGCACTATTTGTTCGGTTATTCCGAACCACTCGAATGAGTGATTGCGACGTGACTCCGAACGGGCCCACCATGAAGTTGCACCATGAATATGCAAGGCGACACTTCATCGGGTTTGCGAAGGGCTCCCTATGTCGACCGAAACCAATGCCGGTATTCCTGGGCCGGGCGGGCAGCCGGAGATCCGGCAGCAGCAGAGTCTGAGCACGGCGGGGGCCCGGAACCTCGCCACGACCACCAAGTCCGCGCCGCAGATGCAGGGCATCAGCCCGCGCTGGCTGCTCAGGATGCTGCCGTGGGTCCAGGTGTCCGGCGGGACCTACCGGGTGAACCGTCGCCTGCGCTACTCGATCGGCCGCGGCCGGGTGAGCTTCGTCAAGACGGGTGCCGAGGTGCGGATCGTCCCGCCGAGCCTCACCGAGGTGCCGGTGCTGCGCGGCTTCCAGGACGAAGCCCTCCTGGAGGAGCTGGCCGGGCGCTTCGTGCAACGGGAGTTCTCCGCCGGTGACGTGCTGGTCTCCGCCGGGGCGGAGATCAGCGAGGTCTTCGTCATCGCGCACGGCAAGCTGGAGCGGATCGGAACCGGCAAGTACGGCGAGGACACCGTCATCGGCACCCTCGCCGACGGCGACCACCTCGGCGACGAGGCCCTGCAGCAGGACGGCAACACCTGGCCCTACACGGTGAAGGCGGCCACCGCCGGCACCGTGATGGTGCTGCAGTGGCCCGCCTTCCAGGAGCTCCACGACCGCTCCGAGGCGCTGCAGCTGCAGATCATCGAGTACCTGAACGGCTTCCAGCAGGCGCAGAACAAGCACGGCGAGGCCGCGATCGACCTCGCCTCCGGCCACGAGGGCGAGTTCGAACTGCCCGGTGCCTTCGTCGACTACGAGCTGAAGCCGCGCGAGTACGAGCTGAGCGTCGCCCAGACGATCCTCAAGGTGCACAGCCGGGTCGCCGACCTCTACAACCAGCCGATGAACCAGACCGAGCACCAGTTGCGGCTGACCATCGAGGCCCTGCGCGAGCGCCAGGAGCACGAGCTCGTCAACAACCCCGAGTTCGGCCTCCTGCAGAACGCCGAGTACGACCAGCGGATCCAGACGCACTCCGGCCCGCCCACGCCGGACGACATGGACGACCTGCTCAGCCGCCGCCGCGGCACCAGGATGTTCCTCGCCCACCCGAAGGCGATCGCCGCCTTCGGCCGAGAGTGCAACAAGCGCGGCCTCTACCCGGGCACCGTCGAGGTCGAGGGCAAGCACGTCACCTCGTGGCGCGGCGTGCCGGTCTTCCCGTGCAACAAGATCCCGATCAGCGGCGGCCAGACCAGCTCGATCATCGCGATGCGTGTCGGCGAGGACAACCAGGGCGTCATCGGCCTGCACCAGATCGGAATTCCGGACGAATACCAGCCGGGCCTTTCGGTGCGGTTCATGGGAATCGACGAGAAGGCCATCATTTCCTACCTGGTCAGCGCCTACTATTCGGCCGCGATCCTGGTGCCGGACGCGATCGGCGTCCTGGAAAACGTGGACATCGCGCAGCGTTAGGACGGCGCGGCGGTGGGGTCGTACAGCGTCAGGACGGCGCAGCGCTGGGGCGGCCACTGCCGGCAGGGCGGAGCACCGCCGGGCCGGCCGTCCGCCGGGGCCGTCCGCAGCGCACGTCGTCCGCACCGAGTGCCGTCCGGCCCCGAGCCCGTCTCCCCGGGCCGAGCGGCGCCCCCGCGCGCCCTACCGCGCACCGGCCGGCCGCGTCGCCCCAGGGTGACGGCCGGCCTTCTCACGACAGGTCATCAGGGGGAGGAACCCATGACGAGCCCCACGCTGGAGCGGGACCACAAGGAGGGCCACGAGGCCGAGGGCGTCCTCGCCCGGGCCCGCGGCCTGGTCGACCCGGTCCTGCGGGCCGCCGTCGACTCGCTGCCGGGCGCGATGCGCAAGGTCGCCGGCTACCACTTCGGCTGGTGGGGGGCGGACGGCTCGCCCTCCGCCTCGCCCTCCGGCAAGGCGATCCGGCCGGCCATGGTCCTCGCCGCCGCCCAGGCCCTCGGCGGCGACCCGGCCGCGGCCACCGCCGCCGCGGCGGCCGTCGAGCTGGTGCACAACTTCACCCTCCTCCACGACGACGTCATCGACCGCGACGAGACGCGCCGCCACCGACCCACCGCCTGGCGGGTGTTCGGCACCACCGAGGCGATCCTGGCCGGCGACGCCATGCACTCGCTGGCGCTGCGGCTGCTGGCCGAGGACACCCACCCGGCCGCCCGGTCCGCCGTCCGCCGGCTCACCGGCTGCGTGGTCGAGCTCTGCGAGGGCCAGCAGATCGACTGCGCCTTCGAGCAGCGGGACGACGTCTCGCTCGCCGAGTGCCTCGCGATGGCGGAGGCGAAGACGGGCGCCCTGCTCGGCGCCGCCTGCGCGATGGGCGCGGAGTACGGCGGCGCGTCCGAGCAGGCGGCGAAGGCGATGGACGGCTTCGGGCGGGAGATCGGCCTGGCGTTCCAGCTGATCGACGACCTGATCGGCATCTGGGGGGATCCGGCCGTCACCGGCAAGCCGGTCGGGGCGGACCTGGTGGCCCGGAAGAAGTCGCTGCCGGTGGTCGCGGCGCTCGGCTCGAACACCCCCGACGGTGCCCGGCTCGCCGAGCTGTACGCACTGGAACGGCCACTCGGGCCCGAGGAGTTGGCGCTCTGCGCGGCGGCCGTCGACGGCGCGGGCGGGCGAGGCTGGGCGCAGGGCGCGTCCTGCGACCGGATGGCCGCGGCGATGGACCTGCTGGCCGTGGCCGTGCCCGAACCGGCCCAGGCGGACGAACTGCTCGCGCTGGCCGAGCTGGTGACGCGCCGCACCCACTGATCGTGCGGGGGAGCGGGAGGCCGGCCCGGCCGACCTCCCGCTCCCGTCGCGTCCCCTTCCAGGTGCTGACCTGCGCCTCCCCGCCTAGCATCCCCTATGTAGCGATTCGTCCGAATCCTGCGTGGTTCGAATCCTGCGTGGGGAGAGCGACAGCATGGTCAGCCCGGCACTCGTCGATCCGACCACCGTCCGTGCGACGACTGCCGAGGCGTGGCTGCGCGGCTACCCGATCCTGCGGAACTACCGCACCCTGTACGCGCAGGCGCTGGACGACGCCGACCCGGCGTACGTCGGTGGCTTCGGCGTCTTCCGCCACCACCCGCCGCCGTCCACCCTTGTGGTCACCACCCCCGCGCGCACCGGCGTCGCCGCGCCCGACAGCGGCACCGTCGACCGCGACACCCCGTCCTCCTCGGCCTGGCTCGACCTGCGCGCCGAGCCCTGGGTCGTCTCCGTCCCCGCCGACAGCCGCTACTACGTCCTGCCGGTCCACGAACTCGACACCGTGTACGCCGGGTTCGTCGGCGCCCGCGCCACCGGCCCGGAGGCCGGCGACCACCTGGTGGCCGGCCCCGACTGGCAGGGCGAGGCACCGCAGGGCATCCGGAGCGTGATCCGCACCGCCACCCGCCTGGTCGGCATCGTCGCCCGCACGCACCTCGCCGGGCCGGACCCCGCCGACGTCGCCGCGATGGAGGCGGTCCGGCAGCAGTACCGGCTGCGGCCGCTGCACGCGTACGCGGGCACCCCGGCGCCGCCCCCCGCCCCGGCCCCGGTCTGGCCGGTCTGGCGGGACGAGGTGATGGACACCATCGAGTTCCTCTCCTTCCTCGACTTCCTGCTCGGCTTCTTCCCGCTCCCGTCGCCCCACCGCCCGGCCGCCGTCCGGCTCCCGCCCGCCGAACTCGACCTGCGCGGCCGCCTCACCGACCTCGGGATCGACGGCCGCGGCGAGTTCGAGCCCGCCGCCCTCCCGCTGGAGGTGCGCGCCGAGATCGAGCGCGGCATCGCCGACGCCCGCGCCCGGCTGGACCGCGAGGCCGCCGCCCGTCCCGACGCGTCCGGCCTCGCCGGCACTCGCGACCAGGTCGGCGCCGACTACCTCGGCCAGGCCCTCGGCGCCCGGCTCCGCCCGTACGGGCTGCCCGCCGAGGAGGCCTGGTACGGCGGCTGGGCGGCCGACAGCGAGGGCCACCGGCCGCCCAACGCCAGCGACCGCGACTACACCATCCGCTTCCGCCCCGGGAAGCTCCCGCCCGCCCGCTTCTCCTGGTCCGCGGCCATGTACGAGCTCCCGGACCGCCGGCCGGTCGACAACACCCTCGACCGCTACGCGATCGGCGACCGCACCCCCGGCCTGGTCCACGACCCGGACGGCGGCCTGACCCTCTACGTCCAGCACAAGCGGCCCGCCGACGCCCAGCACTCAGCCAACTGGCTCCCGGCCCCGGACGGCCCGTTCACCGTCGTCCTGCGGCTCTACGGCCCCGAAGAGCGCGTGCTCGACGGCCGCTGGCGGCTCCCGCCGCTCACCCCGCGCTGAACCCCGGCCGGCACCGCCCCAAGGACAGACAGGACACCCGATGACCCAGCCCGAGCTGGAGGCCCTGGCCGCCGACGCGTACGTCTACGGCTACCCGCTCGTCGCCGGCCTCACCATGGTCGAGCGCTTCACCAAGGGCGGGATGGGCACCCTCCCGGCGGCGACGTTCAACCGCTTCAGCCACGCCACCCGGCTGGCCGGACCGGGGGACGACTTCGTCTCGGTCAACAACGACACCGTCTACTCGATCGCCCAGCTCGACCTCTCCGAGGGCCCCCAGGTGCTGCACGTCCCGGACACCGCCGGGGCCTACTACGTGCTGCAGTTCGTCGACGCGTGGACCGACAACTTCGCCTACCTCGGCAGCCGCGCCACCGGTACCGGCGCGCAGACCTGGCTGCTCGTCCCGCCCGGCTGGCACGGCACCCCGCCCGACCCGGAGAAGGTGATCGAGGCGCCGACCACGGTCGCGACCGTGGTCGGCCGCTTCGCCTGCGCCGGCCCGGACGACCTCCCGAGGGTCAAGGGCCTCCAGGGCGCGCTCACCCTCACCCCGCTGGAACCGGGCGGCCTGGTCGCCGGCCTGCCCGAGCCGGACCAGGACGTGCCCGAGCGGCTCGCGTTCTTCGAGCGGATGCGGGTCTGGATGCGGGCCTTCCCGCCCGCCGGCCCCGACGTCGAGTACGAACGGCGCCTGGCCCCGCTGGGCCTCCTGGACGAGGGCGTCTCCCCGTACCGCGCGGCGGCCCCGGAATGGACGCACACCCTGCTCAAGGGCCTCGCCGCCGGGCGCGAACGGGTCGAGGCGGCCACCCGCCCGCCCGAGGACCACCCGCCGGGGGAGTGGCGCTCGGCGCTGCACCTGTTCGACTACAACATCGACCACCTGGGCCCCGGCACCATCGACGACCCCGAGTGGCGCATCCCCGACCGCCGCGCCGGCTACCTCAGCCGCGCCGCCGCCGCCCGCGCGGGCCTGTGGGGCAACCACGCCTACGAGGCCTCGTACGCGGTGACGTACGACGACTCCGACGGCCGCCCGCTCAGCGGCGCGCACCGCTACACGCTCCGCTTCGACCAGCCGCCGCCGGCCGAGGCGTTCTGGTCCGTCACGATGTACTCGGTGCCCGACTACTACCTCGTGGCCAACCCGATCGAGCGCTACTCGATCGGCGACCGCACCCCCGGCCTGGTGTACGGCGCGAACGGCTCGCTCACCCTGACCCTCCAGCACGAGGAGCCCGAGGACCCGACGGAACTGGCGAACTGGCTGCCCACCCCGGAGGGCGAGTTCCGCCCGATCATCCGGCTCTACCAGCCGAAGCAGTCCGTCCTGGACGGCACGTACCAGGTGCCCCCGATCCACCGCCGCTGACACCCCGCGGAGCAGAGCCCCGGAGCCCCGCTCCGATCCCCCGCCCGCCACCCCAGCACCTGCGAGGCGCCCCCACCCCCCCACCTCGCGCCGCCCGCACCCTGACCGCCGCCGCGCCCGCCCTTCAAGCGGACGGCGGGAGTTCGAGGCCGGGCCTAGTGCGGCGACGCCGACGCGCCGCCTGTCGGGTGTGCCGTGGCCGTCGCGCTCGGGGACGCCGTGGCCGTCGGGCCGGCCGAGTGTGTGGGCGCCGGTGTGCCGGTCGGCGAAGGCGTCGGCGCGGGCGTCGTGCCGGGCGAGGCCGTGGCGGTCGGGGTGGTGCTGGGCGCGGGCGTCGCCGTGGCCGTCGCCGGAGGGGCCGGCGTCGGCGCGGCGGGCGCCGAGGTGGAGCCGCCCCGGTTCTGCGGGCCGCCCTCCAGGGTGACCACGGCCTGGGACGGCGGGAGCGCGATCCGGGCCGTCCAGTGCGTCGCGGGGGCGAGGTCGTCGTCCACCGTGACGATCACCGTGATGCGCTGGCCCGGTTCGAGCGTCCCGGAGTCCCGGCTGAGCCGGAGCCAGGCCGCGTCCACGACCGCGTGCCAGCGGATCCCGGTGCCACCGGAGTTGGTGAGCGTGAGGACCGTCCGGCTGCCGTACTCGCCCGCCTCGACGGTGAGCAGCCCGGCCGGCGCGGGCTGGGCCGCCCCGCCGGACCCGGCCGCCGACCCGGCTGCCGCCACAGGAGCGGCGATCAGCGTGGGACTGCCGAGCGCAGTCGTGCCCCGGCCGGGCACCGGAACGGCGGGGCCCTGGAACTCGGGCCCGCGGAAGCCGGGAAGCAACGTTTCTGCACTCCTTGCCCCGGCCCCCGCGAGCTCCATCCCGGGCACCCTCGCCCCGTCGGTGGCGCCCGTCCCTGCCGCACCGCCTTGCGCCGCGTCGATCCCCACCTCCGGCGGTCGCTGTGCCGCCTGCCGCCCGGCCCCGTCCACCCGCACCGACGAGACCGCCGCCGTCGCACCCGGCCCGCCGCCACCCCGGTGCCCGGCCCACAGCGCGACCACCGGTGCCGCCAGCACGGCCGCGAGCACCCCGGTGGTCACCACCCGCCGCCGGACGGCCAGGCCCCGCCCCGCGTCCGGTGCCCGGTGCCGAGGGAAGCCGCTCTGGTCGAACCGCAGCCCCGGCTCGACCGCCGCCTCCGCTCCCGCACGTGCACCCGCTCCCGCACTCCGCCCAGCCGCGGCAGCCTGCGCCGACGGGTACGTCACCACCCCGCCGCGCTCGTCCTTCTCCGCCGGTGAGCCCGGCGCCGTCAACAACGGCAGCCCCGCGAGCCCCGAGAGCCCGGTCCCGTCCCCCGCCTCGCCCGCCACCCGCTCCGCCGTCCCCCGGCAGGTCGGGCAGTCGACGACGTGCTGCACGAGCTCCCGCCGCAGCGCCGGCCCGAGCACCCAGTCCCGCCAGCTCTCCGCCCCGGCGCCGCCGAGCCGGTTCAGCTCCGGGCAGCTGCCGACCCCGAGCACCAGCAGCGCCGACCTGGTCCGCGCCACCTCCGCCTCCGCCGCACCGAGCAGTGTCCGGGTGGCGTCGAACGGCAGCCCGAGCACCGCCGCCACCTCCAGCGGGGTCAGCCGGTGCCGGACCGACAGCTCCAGGGCCTCCCGCTGCTCCGGGCCGGTCCCGGCCGCCTCCGGCCAGGCGAGCGAGGCCAGCTCGCGCCGCCGCCGGGCCGCCTCGGCCTCCGTCAGCACGGTGCCGGACGCGCGACCGGTCCCGTCCGAGAGCCGCCGCACGCAGCAGTACCGGGCCAGGGAGAACAGCCAGGCCCGGACGAGCCCGGGCTCGGCCAGCCGCGCGCCGTGCCGCTGCGCCAGCTCGCGGACCTCGTGCAGGGCGTCGGCGGCGGTGTCGTGCTCGCACAGCACCGAGAGGCAGTAGGTGAAGAGGCCGTCCGCCTGCCGGTCGTACGCCGCGAGCACGGCGGTCGCCGGTCCTGCGGCACGTGCCGGCCCTTCCGGGTGCGGCGGTCCATCAGTACGCGTTGTCACCCGTCCGACGGTAGGGACGGCGGGCGGCGCGGCCGGCCGATTCCTGGCGCATGTACTTCTTTCGGGTAACAGCATCGCCCACATGTGTGGACGCCCGGGACGCCCGGGGGCGGAACCGGCGCACACCCCCGGCTCCGCAAAGGCGCGCCCGTCACTGTCAGACCCAGGCGCTACGGTGGGCCCCATGGCTGCCCGTACCAAGACCACCGCCAAACCGCGCCCGGCGTACCGCTGCACCGAGTGCGGCAACCAGCTGCCCAAGTGGGTCGGCCGCTGCCCGGAGTGCAACGCCTGGGGCACGGTGGAGGAGTACGGCGCGGTGCCGATCCGGACCACGGCGGCCGGCCCGGTCAGCGCGCCGGCCCGCCCGATCGCCCAGGTCGACGGCCAGGTCGCGACGGCCCGGTCGACGGGCGTCCCGGAGCTGGACCGGGTGCTCGGCGGCGGTCTGGTCCCCGGCGCCGTCGTGCTGCTGGCCGGCGAGCCCGGCGTCGGCAAGTCCACCCTGCTGCTGGACGTCGCCGCCAAGGCGGCCACCGCCCAGCACCGCACGCTCTACGTCACCGGCGAGGAGTCGGCCGGCCAGGTCCGGCTGCGCGCAGACCGGATCAACGCGCTCTCCGAGCACCTCTACCTCGCCGCCGAGTCCGATCTCGGCGCGGTGCTCGGGCACATCGAGGCGGTCAGCCCCGGCCTGCTGATCCTCGACTCGGTGCAGACCATCGCCTCCGCCGAGCTGGACGGCGCCCCCGGCGGCCCGGCCCAGGTCCGCGAGGTGGCGAACGCGCTGATCCGGGCGTCCAAGGAGCGCGGCATGGCCACCCTGCTGGTCGGCCACGTCACCAAGGACGGCCAGATCGCCGGCCCGCGCCTGCTGGAGCACCTGGTGGACGTCGTACTGAGCTTCGAGGGTGACCGGCACGCCCGGCTGCGGCTCATCCGCGGGATCAAGAACCGCTACGGCGCCACCGACGAGGTCGGCTGCTTCGAGCTGCACGACGAGGGCATCGCCGGCCTGGCCGATCCGTCCGGCCTCTTCCTGACCAGGCGTGACAAGCCCGTCCCCGGCACCTGCCTCACCGTCACGCTGGAGGGCAAGCGCCCGCTGGTGGCCGAGGTGCAGGCGCTGATGGTGGATTCGCAGATCCCGTCGCCGCGCCGGACGACCTCCGGCCTGGAGTCGCCGCGGATCGCGATGATCCTGGCCGTCGTCGAGCGGCACGGCGGCGTGAAGCTCGGCAAGCAGGACATCTACACCGCGACGGTCGGCGGGGTGAAGCTCAGCGAGCCGTCCGCGGACCTCGCGGTCGCGCTCGCGGTGGCCAGCTCTTCCTCCGACACCCCGCTGCCGAGCAACCTGGTGGCGATCGGCGAGGTCGGGCTGGCGGGCGAGGTGCGGCGGGTGACGGGTGTGCAGCGGCGGCTCGCGGAGGCGCACCGGCTGGGCTTCACGCACGCCCTCGTCCCGCCGGACCCGGGCAAGGTGCCGCCGGGCATGAAGGTGGTCGAGGTGGCCGACATCGGCGAGGCGCTCCGGGCCATTCCGGGCCGCCGCCGGGCCTCCGCCAAGCCGCGCGGCGAGGCGCGTGGTGAGGCACCGTCGGCGCCGCCGGCCCCGCGCCAGGCCCGGGTCGCCGCCTACCCGGAGGAGCTGATGGACGGCTGGGAGCCGCTCGACTCCGACGAACTGCGCTGACCCAAGCCCTGCCTCCGCCGCACGCAGTTAGACTTTCCCCTGTCTCATTGACGAGAAGGCGAGTACCGAGCGGTACTGAGCGACAGAGCAACAGACCGTAGGCCGGCGCACGGCGCGAGGCGCGCGGTACGGGGTCGACCGGAGGAGTCACGTGGCAGCCAGCGACCGGGGGGCGGACAAGTCCTCCCGTGAGGAGGCCCTGCTGCGGGCCTCCCTCAGCGCCATCGCGCCCGGCACGGGGCTGCGTGACGGCCTGGAGCGGGTCCTGCGGGCCAACACCGGCGGTCTGATCGTGCTCGGCTTCGACCGGAACGTCGAGTCGATCTGCACCGGCGGCTTCGTCCTGGACGTCGAGTTCACCGCGACCCGGCTGCGCGAGCTGTGCAAGCTGGACGGCGCGGTGGTGCTGGACAAGGACATCACCAAGATCGTCCGGGCCGGTGTCCACCTGATGCCGGACTCCACCATCCCCACCGACGAGACCGGCACCCGCCACCGCACCGCCGAGCGGGTCAACCGGCAGACCGGCTACCCGGTGGTCGCGGTCTCGCACTCGATGCGGCTGATCGCGATGTACGTCAACGGCACCCGCCGGGTCCTGGAGGACTCGACCACCGTCCTCTCCCGCGCCAACCAGGCGCTGGCCACCCTGGAGCGCTACAAGCTCCGCCTGGACGAGGTGGCCGGCACGCTGTCCGCGCTGGAGATCGAGGACCTGGTGACGGTCCGGGACGTCACCGCCGTCGCCCAGCGCCTGGAGATGGTCAGGCTGATCGCCACCGAGATCGCCGGCTACGTGCTGGAGCTCGGCATCGACGGCCGCCTCCTCTCGCTCCAGCTGGACGAGCTGATCGCGGGCGTGGAGCCGGAGCGCGAGCTGGTCGCCCGGGACTACTTCCCGGAGCGGGCCGCCAAGAAGGGCCGGACGGTCACCGAGGTGCTGGCCGACCTGGAGGCGCTCACCCACGCCGAGCTGCTCGACCTGCAGACGGTCGCCAAGGCGCTCGGCTACTCGGGCTCGCCGGAGTCGCTGGACTCCGCCGTCTCGCCGCGCGGCTACCGGCTGCTGGCGAAGATCCCCCGGCTGCCCAACACGGTGATAGAGCGCCTGGTCGAGCACTTCGGCGGGCTGCAGAAGCTGCTCGCCGCGAGCATCGACGACCTGCAGACGGTCGAGGGCGTCGGCGAGACCCGGGCCCGCTCGGTCCGTGAGGGCCTGTCCCGCCTTGCCGAATCGTCCATTCTGGAGCGCTACGTCTGACGGTCCGACGGATCGTCGGGCGCGGCCTACCCGCGGAACACCGAAGCCCCCGACCGCAGTTCGCGGATCGGGGGCTTCGTCGTGCGGCGGGCTGGCGGGTGGTCAGCCGTCCAGCCGGATCGAGATGCGGGCCGAGACCTTGTCGCCGGTGAGGCCGGTGAGGTCGGCGTTCACGACGTAGGTGTCGTTCGCCGGGGGCGTCGGGTCGGGGGTGGCGCACTGCGGCTTGCTGCGGCTGCGGTCCCAGGTGAACGTCTCGATCTGGCTGCCGTTCGCCGGGAGCTGCACCCAGAGGCTGCCCCGGTCGGTCGGACAGTCGCCGGAGGACCAGACCCGGTCGCCCTTGTTGGCGGCGGTCACGGTGATCACCGAGGTCGTCCGGCCCAGGTCCACGCGGCAGTTGGCGCCGGAGGAGTTCTTCACCGTCAGGGCGAACCGCGGCTTGTCCTTGGACTGGTACGAGTTCTGGGTGCTGGCCAGCTCCAGGGCCACCTGCGAGGTGGCGCAGATCGGCAGCGCCATCACGTCGGGCGTGTTCACCGCGGGGGCGCCCCCGCCCGCGCTGCCGCCGGAACCACCCGCGCCGCCGACCGCACCGCCCGTCGCCCCACCGCCCGCTGCCGCGCCGCCCGTCGCCGCACCGCCGCCACCGGGGGCCGGGCTGGGCGCACCGCCGTTGCCACCGGTGCTGAGGCTGACCTCGCCACCGCCCCCGCCGGAGCCGGGGACCGCCCCGCCCGCGCTGCCGCCGGAACCGCCCGTGCTGCCGCCGCCGGGGCGCGCCGCGGGGCCGCTCGGCGAGGCGCCGGGCGTGATGGCCTGGGCGGGCGCCTGGCTCTGGGGTGGCGCGGCCTGTGCGGCCTTGCTCTGTGATCCGCCGTCACTGCCGCCGCCCTGATCGGACATCAGCCAGGCGATGAGGGCGATGACCGCGGCGACGGCGGCGAGCACGACGAGGCGCCGTCGCCAGTAGATCGAGGCCGGCAGCGGTCCCACGGGTTGACGCAGAGAGGGCACGCCCAAACTCTACGAGACAGTGTGTGTCGCTTGACGCACCAACACCGCACAGTCGCCCCTTCCTTCACATGATCCGCCATTTGAGCCGTTCGAGGGAGGCCTTTCGGCGTGTTCCCCGGGAATTCCCCCGGAGATCCGGAATTCAATCCTCCGATTCGGTCGGGTCCACGGGCGTGGGAGGATCGAAGGGCCATGACTTCCATCACCGCCACCACTGCCCCTCTTCCCCCCGCGGGTCCGCCGCCCCGGCTGCCCCTCCCGCTGCCGGCGCTGCACGCGACCGTCCTCGACTGGTACGAGGCCAGCAAGCGCGACCTCCCCTGGCGCACCCCCGACGCGTCACCCTGGGCGGTCATGGTGAGCGAGTTCATGCTCCAGCAGACCCCGGTGAAGCGGGTCCTGCCCGCCTGGGAGGCGTGGCTGGAGCGCTGGCCCACCCCGGCCGACCTCGCGGCCGAGGCCCCCGGCGAGGCGGTCCGGATGTGGGGCCGGCTCGGCTACCCGCGGCGCGCGCTGCGGCTGCACGCGGCGGCCGTGGCGATCACCGGGGAGCACGGCGGCGAGGTGCCGGACGACCACGCCACGCTGCTCTCGCTGCCCGGGGTGGGGGAGTACACGGCCGCCGCCGTCGCGTCCTTCGCCTTCCGCCAGCGCCACGTCGTGCTGGACACCAACGTCCGCCGGGTGTTCGCCCGCGCGGTGACCGGCGTCGAGTACCCCGCCCAGGCCACCACGGCGGCCGAGCGCCGGACGGCGACCGCGCTGCTGCCCGACGACGCCGAGACCGCCGCCACCTGGGCGGTCGGCGTGATGGAGCTGGGTGCGCTCGTGTGCACCGCCCGCGGCCCCGAGTGCGGCGACTGCCCGCTGTTCACCCACTGCGCCTGGCAGCGGGCCGGCCGCCCGCCGTACGATGGCCCGGCGCGGCGCGGCCAGTCCTACGAGGGGACGGACCGGCAGGTGCGCGGCAAGCTGCTCGCCGTGCTGCGCGAGGCCCACGGTCCGGTCGAGCAGGTCCGGCTGGACGCGGTCTGGCCGGACGCGGTGCAGCGGGCCAGGGCCCTGGACGGCCTGGTGGCGGACGGCCTGGTCGAGCCCGTCGAGCAGGGCGTCTACCGCCTCCCGCAGTAAGCGACAGCGCCCCCGGAGAACGCTCCGGGGGCGCTGCACGCATCGGGACCCGATCAGACGGCCGCCGCCTCCAGCGAGGCCTCGGCCGGCTTCTCCTGCTTGCCGGCGCCGCGCAGCGGCACCTCGCGCATGAACACCGCGGCGGCGATCGCGATCACGGCCACGCCCGCACCCCACAGGAAGACGGTGTGCATGCCGTTGGCCACCGCGTGGTGGTAGGCGTCCTGGATGCGCGGGTCGAGCTGCTTCAGCGCCGCCGGGCTCACCTGGCTCGGGTTGGCCTTCGACGAGCCGGCCTTGTCACCGAGCCGCTCCTTCATGGTGTCGGCGACCCGGTTGTTGAACAGGGCGCCGAACAGCGCGACGCCGAAGGAGCCGCCGATGGTGCGGAACAGGGTGGCGGTGGAGCTGGCCACGCCCATGTCCTTGAGCTCGGCGCTGTTCTGCGCGACCAGCATGGTGATCTGCATCAGGAAGCCCATGCCGGCGCCCAGCACGATCATCCAGCAGGCGGACGTGAAGCTGCTGGTCTCGGTGCCCATGGTGGAGAGCAGGACCATGCCGCCGGTCATCACGATGGTGCCGATGACCGGGAAGATCCGGTACTTGCCGGTCCGGGTGACGACCTGGCCGACCACCAGCGAGACGACCAGCATGCCGAACATCATCGGCATCAGCAGCAGGCCGGAGTTGGTGGCCGAGGCGCCCTGCACGGTCTGCTGGTAGAGCGGCAGGAAGACGGTCGAGCCGAACATCACGAAGCCGACGATGAAGCCGATGATCGAGACCAGGGTGAAGTTCAGGTTCTTGAACAGGCTGAGCGGGAGCATCGGCTCCTCGACCCGCTGCTCCACGTAGCAGAAGGCGATCAGCGACGCGGCGGCCAGCGCGGCCAGGCCGAGGATCTGCTTCGAGCCCCACGCGTACTGCTGGCCGCCCCAGGTGGTGATCAGCACGAGCGAGGTGATGCCGGTGGTGAGCAGGACCGCGCCCAGGTAGTCGATCCGGGCGTTGCTGCGGACCTTCGGCAGCTTCAGGGTGACGACGACCACGGCGAGCGCGACCACACCGAGCGGCAGGTTGATGTAGAAGGTCCAGTGCCAGCTCAGGTGGTCGGTGATGAAGCCGCCGACGAGCGGGCCGCCGATGGTGGCGAGCGCCATCACCGCGGCGAACATGCCCTGGTACTTGCCGCGGTCGCGCGGCGGCACGAGCGCGCCCATGATCGACATGACGCCGACCATCAGGCCGCCGGCGCCCAGGCCCTGCAGCGCGCGGAAGCCGATCAGCTCGTTCATGTTCTGCGACAGGCCGGACAGCGCCGAACCCACCAGGAAGATCACGATCGAGGTGAGGAAGGTGCCCTTGCGGCCGTAGAGGTCGCCGAGCTTGCCCCAGATCGGGGTCGAGGCGGCGGTGGCCAGGGTGTACGACGTGACCACCCAGGACAGGTGCTCGGCCCCGCCGAGGTCGCCGACGATCGTGGGCATCGCGGTGCCGACGATCAGGTTGTCGAGCATGGCCAGGAGCATCGTGACGACCAGGCCGACCATCACGAGGCGTATCTCGCGGGGCGACCGCGGCTGCTCCTCCTCGGTCTGCTTGTCCTCCGGTACCGGGCCGGCGGTCTTGGACTGTGACATGGGGTGGTGTCTCCCGGGACTGGATTTGGACGATCGTCGGCCTGGAGCGGCTACTTACTTGTCGCCCGGCTAGTTTATGGACCGTCCGCACGGTAAGTTGTGCACTAGCCGGTCGTCAAGCCAGTTTCTTTCCCGGCCGCCTGGGCAGGGAGAATGTGTCCCGGGGGGCGGGCACCGCCGGTGTCCGCAGCAGTCACCGACGCAGTCATGAGGCAGGCCATGGGTCCGACGCACAGCCCTCGCACCGACACCCGGGCTCGCATCATCGCGGTCTCTCTGGAGCTCTTCTCCGAGCAGGGCTACGAGCAGACGTCCCTGCGCGAGATCGCCGACCGCCTGGGTGTCACCAAGGCTGCGCTCTACTACCACTTCAAGACCAAGGACGACATCGTCCACGGCATCGTCGAGTCCATGGCCGCGCCGATCGACGAGACCATCGAGTGGGGCCGCCGGCAGCCCTGGTCCCCGGAGCTGCGCGACGAGCTGATCCGCCGCTTCGCCGCCGGGATGTCCGAGCGGGCGCCGCTGCTGCGCTTCTTCCACGAGAACCAGCCCGCGCTGCGCGAGTCGCCGGCCGGGCTGGAGTTCAAGGAGCGCATGATCGCGATGGTCCGCCTCGTGCACGGGCCGGACGCGAGCTTCCAGGACCGGCTGCGCGCCGCGATGTCGCTCTTCACCATCAACTCGGCGATGTTCCTGCTCAAGCAGGACGAGACCGGCACCGAGCACGTCGACCACATGTGGCACGAGTCGCCGCAGGCCACCGTGGAGGAGGCGATGGCCGCTGCCCGGGAGGTCGCGCTGGAGATCGGCGCCCTGATCGACCGCCCGGTCCCCGCCTCCGCCCAGGCCTGATCGCGGGGGAGGGGCGGCCCGCAGCGAGCCGCCCCCGCCCTCAGGACGGCCGTCCGTCTCAGAACTCGGTGACGCCGTGCGACGCCAGGTACGCGATCGGGTTGACCACCGCGCCGTAGCGGTTGCTGGTGCGGATCTCGAAGTGCAGGTGCGGCCCGGTCGAGTCGCCGGTGCTCCCGGACCGTCCGATCTCCTCGGCCGCCGACACCTGCTGGCCGCGCGACACCTTCACCGAGGACAGGTGCGCGTACTGCGCGAAGTGCCCGTCCGCCAGCCGCAGCACGACCTCCTTGCCGTACGAGCCGCGCCAGCCCGCCGACACCACGGTCGCGTTCCCCACCGCCAGCAGCGGCGTGCCCGGCGCGATCGCGAAGTCCACCCCGGTGTGATAGCCGGCCGCGTACCTGGAGTTGAGCACCCCGTACGGGTTGCTGGTCGGCGCGCCGCCCGGGATGGGGGCGGACCACTCGCGCGCCGCGGCGGGCGCGGGCGTCGGCTCGGGCGTGGGCTCGGGCTCGGGCTCGGGCGCGGCCTCTCCGGCCCCAGGAGCCGGTTCCGCCGCCGGGGCCTGGTCCGCCGGCGGCTCTACCGGCAGCAGGTTGGGGGCCATCGCCACGTCCGCCTGCGGCGATTCGCTGCCGTCCGGGAGCCGGTACGGGCTCGGCCCGGCCACCTGCACCATGCCGGGGACGGGTACCGCGGCCTGCGGCGCGGTGAAGGCCGAGCTGCCGGGGGTGGTCGGGAGGACCGTCTGCGCGGAGGCGCTCCCGGGCGCCGCGACGACCAGCGCGCCGGCCAGGAGCACCGCAGCGCCCCCGGCGGCGACGACGGCCCGCTCGCGGTCGGCCCACGCCCCGGCGCCGGGGCGTGGGTGCCGTGCGCCGAGGTGAGAAGTCGGCGCGAGCGCGAGCACAGGCGAGGCGTGGGCACGGACGGCGCGGCCGAGCCGGGGCTGCCAGGCCGCCGCCTGGGCCGCCGTGCGGGCGGCGAGCCGGCGCAGCGCCGGCCCCACGGGCGGGACAGAGGACATCGCTAGCCCAATCACGGTCGTACGGGGGCAGCACGAGGGGCCCGTTCGGGCGCGTGCTGAGCGGGGGACCACTCAGCTTCAACCGTCACCGAGCGGACTCCCAAACCTGGTGACGTACTACGGCGTGTAGTCAGCGTCGCACCGGAGATTCAAGCCGACGGAGTAAAGATCATGAGATCCGATCGTCCGCCCACGGCCTGCGCCGCCCGCGGCGTCCTTGTGCGCCGTCCACTGCCGCCGGTCGTACCGCGTCCGGTCCTGTGGCCGGCACCACATGCCTGCGGGATTTGCCGCCGGCCTTGCTCACCGCTCACGTCCGCACCGCTGACCGGGAGCCTCCGCTGCGGGACGATCGACGCATGTATGCCAACAGCAGCGACGACCTCGACGGCCCCCGCCGCCCGAGCCTCCAGGACCGCCGCTTCGCCGCCCAGCGCGGCTGCGAGCGGCTGCTCTCCGGCCACCGGCCGAAGAGCCTGCGCGAGCGCCTCGCCGACCTGGCCCGGGAGGGAGAGGACGTCCACGACCTCGACGGTCGTCCGGACCAGTACGGCGACGGCGTGGTCCGCGCGCTGGAGCGCCGGGTCGCGGACCTGCTCGGCGCCGAGGACGCGGCCTTCTTCCCGACCGGCACGATGGCCCAGCAGGTCGCGCTGCGGATCCACGCCGAAGCGGCCGGGCTGCCCACCGTCGCCACCCACCCGCTCGGCCACACCGACCAGCACGAGCGGCACGCGCTCGGCGTGCTGACCGGCCTGCGGAGCGTCTGGCCGACCATCTCCCCGCGCCTGCCCACCGTCGAGGAACTGCGCACCTTCGACGAGCCGTACGCCGCGATGATCCTCGAACTGCCGCTGCGCGAGGCCGGGTTCGTGCTGCCCGACTGGGCGGACCTGCTGGCCGTCGCCGGGGTCGTGCGGGAGGAGCAGGGCGCCGCGCTGCACCTGGACGGCGCGCGGCTCTGGGAGTCGGTGTTCCACCTCGGCCGCTCGCTGCCGGAGGTCGCCGCGCTGGCCGACTCGGTGTACGTCTCCTTCTACAAGACCCTCGGCGGGATCAGCGGCGCCGCGCTGGCCGGTCCGGAGCGCTTCGTGCGGACGGCGAAGGCCTGGCGGCACCGGTACGGCGGCCAGTTGTTCCAGCAGTGGCCGCCGGCGCTGGCCGCGCTCGCCGGGCTGGAGCGCGAACTCCCGCGCCTGGAAGGGTACGTGTCCCACGCCCGGACGGTCTCCGGCGCGCTGGCCGAGGCCGTCGCCGCCGTGCCCGGCGCCCGCGTGCACCCGGCGCCGCCGCACACCCACCAGTTCCAGCTCTGGCTGCCGTACCCGGCGGCCGAGTTGGAGGAGGCCGGCCTGGGTCTGGCGGAGGACACCAGGGTGGGCCTGTTCGGCAGCTGGCGCGAGCCCGGGCTGCCGGGCCTGGCGATGACCGAGGTCACGGTGGCCGCCGAGGCGCTGGACTGGACGGCGGCCGAGATCGCGCAGGCGGTCGCCGCCTTCCTCGACCGCCTGCCCGACCGCAAGGCCTGAGCTCCCGCGGGGCCCGGCAAAGCGTCCGGCCCGCCCCCGGTGCGGTGCGGGGACGGGCCGGACGGGACTGGATCAACTAATCCGGATCACCGATCAGTTGTCGACCGGGCGGACCCGGATCCAGGTCTCCAGGTAGTTCGAGGACTCGTTCTCGACCTCGATGCTGGTGCCGGTCGGCGGGACCTTGACGCTGCTGTACGGGTTGTCGGCGCTCCAGTAGCTCCGCAGGTCGTTGAACTCGTCGACGCCCTTGGACTTCGGGACGACCGTCTCGACGCCGGCCTTGTGCAGGGTCAGCGCCGGGACGCGGCGCGAACCGAAGGTGGAGTCGAAGCCCTGCATGCGCGGACGCATCAGGCTGCCGTCCGCCCACTTCAGCGGGGTCGGGTGCGAGTCGACCGGCAGGACCAGGCCCTGGCCGGGGTGGGCGCTGACGTTGTTGTCGGTCTGCGACTCGTCCCAGTACCAGATCAGCAGGCCGGGCTGGTACGCGTAGTGCTCGACCCAGTTCGGCCTGTCGGCGAAGCCGAAGTTGTACGGGCCGGTCTTCAGCGTCTGGTCGAACGACACGTACTGCTTGTTCTCCGCGATGTAGTACTGCGCGTAGTCCTTGGTGTACGAGCCGCCGAAGCGGGTGAAGCCGGCGGCGGTCCAGCCGTTGTCGCCGTTCTCCACGTCGTAGCTGAACACGGTGGCGCCGTCGGCGACCACCGAGATGTCGTCCACCGCGAAGCCCCGGTAGTGCAGGCCGCCGTCGGTGGTGTTGCGGTAGCGGAACTGGATCTTCTTGCCGGCGTAGGCATCCAGGTTGAAGGACAGGTCGCCCCAGGTGGCGGCGAGGCCGCTGAGGGCCGGGCGGCCGTTCTCCTTCGGGAGCGCGGCGCCGTTCCAGGTGCCGTCCACGACGGTCCAGGTCTTGCCGCCGTCGGTGGAGACCTCGCCGAAGGCGTAGTCGAAGTCCTGCTCCAGCTCGTACCAGGCCTTGGCGTTGATGCCGGCCTTGGTCTTGCCGGTCAGGTCGATGTCACGGGTGAGCGTGACGTTCAGGTTGTCGGCGCTGCCGCTCCACCACTCGAACTGGCCGCCGAACGGCTTGTTGATGTCGGTGGTGATGCTCTTCTTCGGCAGGTCGACGACCAGCGCCTGCGGGAGATCGGTGTTGTACTCCACCGGGCCTATGTGGTGGGTCGACTCGGTGCCGGCCTTGGCCCTGTCGTACTTCAGCCAGCCGAGCTTGAGCTTGCTCCACGCGTCGAGGTCGTTCGGCATGTCGCCGATGCTGTCCTTGCCCTCGCCGAGCCAGGAGCCGGAGGACATCAGCGACCAGAAGCCGACCGAGTTGTCGATGCCCTTGCCGGCGGTGTCGTAGAGGTCCGGCAGGCCGAGGTCGTGGCCGTACTCGTGGGCGAAGACGCCGAGGCCGCCGTTCTCCGGCTGCATGGTGTAGTCGCCGATCCAGAAGCCGGAGTCGCCGACCTGGACACCGCCGAGCTTGTTGCCGTCCGGACCGCTCTGGCCGGTCAGGTTGCCGTAGACGTACGAGCGGTGCGCCCACAGGGCCTTGCTGCCCTGCTTGCCGCCGCCGGCCGACTTGTCCTCACCGGCGTGCACGATCTGGAAGTGGTCGATGTACCCGTCGGGCTGGTTGAAGTTGCCGTCCTTGTGGGAGCCGTAGCGGTCCCACTTGTCGTACTCGGCCAGGGTCGCCCTGACCTGCTCCTTGGTCTGACCCTTCGCCAGCTGGTCCTTGTACCAGATGTCGACGGCGTCGCGGATCAGGTCCTGGGCGCTGGCGCAGACGTTGGAGCCGCAGTAGTCGGAGCCGTACCGGGCCTCGTTCCACGGCACCCGGACCCAGTCCGAGACCACGCCGTCGACCGAGTAGCGGCCCGAGGACTGCTTCTCGTAGAAGGTCTTCAGCGAGGGCTTGTCCTTGGCGAAGTACAGGTCCTGGTAGTGCTGCTGGTTGTAGTCGGCCTGCCAGGCGGTCGAGTTGTTGGTGGCGCGGTCCGGCGCGGCGATCTCGTTGTGCTTCGGGCCGGGCTCGCCGCCGTACTTGACCTTGCCGTCCGCGGTCTTGGTGGTGTTGTCGACCTGGTCACCGAAGTCGACGAGGATCGTGAAGATCTTGTCCGTGCGCTCGCGGGCGAGCTCGACGTACTTGTCCTTGCCCAGCTTCACGCTGGTGCTGCCGTTGTGCTCCTCGACCTGGGCGGTGCCGGCGAGCAACTGCTCGGTGGCGGCCTTCTGCTCCGCCTCCATCTTCTCGGTCAGCGGGCCCGGAATGTTGTGCTCGGTGTTGACGGACTGGACGGCGTCGGCCGGGTCCTTCGGCACGGGGGCCGAACCGGCCGCGACGGCGCTGCTCGGGAACAGACCCGCGCCGAGCGTGACGATGACCGCCGCAGCCGTGGTGGCCGCAGCGGTTCTCCTGGTGGTCTTCAACGTTGTGACGTCCTCCCCGACCGAGCCGACTCTTCGCCAAGGCTCGGTAAACCAATATGAAAGACAGGTGGACGTCATTTGACCCAAGTGGAGACGGAAAAGATAGACCTTGACCATGACATGGCCACGGCGCTATGCTCGCCAACTTTCCGTCAGCTGACTGCTCGTGGGGAAAGCCCAGGTCAGCGCGGTGCGAGGGCAGCGTGAAACGGGCTGAGCCCCCGGCGCGAACGCCGGGGGCTCAGCCCGCTTGCTGTTGTCTGTTAAATGTTGTTACTTCGTCAGGTCCGGACCCGACGAGGCAACGGCGGCCGGGGTGTCCGCGACGGCGGACTTCTCCTCGCCCCGGAAGGTGAACTTGGCGTCCTTGCCCTCGCCCTCGACACCCACGACCACGATGTGGCCGGCCCGCAGCTCGCCGAAGAGGATCTTCTCGGAGAGGTGGTCCTCGATCTCGCGCTGGATGGTGCGGCGCAGCGGACGGGCACCCAGGATCGGGTCGTAGCCGCGCTTGGCCAGCAGCTTCTTGGCCTCGACGCTGAGCTCCAGGCCCATGTCGCGGTCCTTGAGGCGGGCGTCCACCTTGTCGATCATCAGGTCGACGATCTGGATGATGTCGTCCTCGGACAGCTGGTGGAAGACCACGATGTCGTCGACGCGGTTCAGGAACTCGGGGCGGAAGTGCTGCTTGAGCTCCTCACCGACCTTCGCCTTCATCCGCTCGTACCCGCTCTGGGTGTCGCCCGTGGCCGCGAAGCCCAGGTTGAAGCCCTTGGAGATGTCCCGGGTGCCGAGGTTGGTCGTCATGATGATGACGGTGTTCTTGAAGTCGACGACGCGGCCCTGGGAGTCGGTCAGGCGACCGTCCTCCAGGATCTGCAACAGCGAGTTGAAGATGTCCGGGTGGGCCTTCTCGACCTCGTCGAAGAGGACGACCGAGAACGGCTTGCGGCGCACCTTCTCGGTGAGCTGGCCGCCCTCCTCGTAGCCCACGTATCCGGGCGGGGAGCCGAACAGCCGGGAGACGGTGTGCTTCTCCGAGAACTCGGACATGTCGAGCGAGATCAGCGCGTCCTCGTCGCCGAAGAGGAACTCGGCGAGCGTCTTGGACAGCTCGGTCTTACCGACACCGGACGGGCCGGCGAAGATGAACGAACCGCCGGGGCGCTTCGGGTCCTTGAGGCCCGCACGGGTGCGCCGGATGGCCTGGGAGAGCGCCTTGATGGCGTCCTTCTGGCCGATGACGCGCTTGTGCAGCTCGTCCTCCATGCGCAGCAGGCGGGAGGACTCCTCCTCGGTCAGCTTGAAGACCGGGATGCCGGTGGCGGTGGCCAGGACCTCGGCGATGAGCTCCTCGTCCACCTCCGCCACGACGTCCATGTCGCCGGCCTTCCACTCCTTCTCGCGCTTGGCCTTGGCCTGCAGGAGCTGCTTCTCGTCGTCGCGCAGGGACGCGGCCTTCTCGAAGTCCTGCGCGTCGATCGCGCTCTCCTTCTCGCGGCGCACGTCGGCGATCTTCTCGTCGAACTCGCGCAGGTCCGGCGGCGCGGTCATCCGGCGGATGCGCATCCGGGAGCCGGCCTCGTCGATCAGGTCGATGGCCTTGTCCGGCAGGAAGCGGTCCGAGATGTAGCGGTCGGCCAGGGTGGCGGCGGCCACCAGCGCGGCGTCCGTGATGGAGACCCGGTGGTGGGCCTCGTAGCGGTCACGCAGACCCTTGAGGATCTCGATGGTGTGCGGCAGCGACGGCTCGGCGACCTGGATCGGCTGGAAGCGGCGCTCCAGCGCGGCGTCCTTCTCCAGGTGCTTGCGGTACTCGTCCAGGGTGGTGGCACCGATGGTCTGCAGCTCGCCGCGGGCCAGCATCGGCTTGAGGATGCTGGCGGCGTCGATGGCGCCCTCGGCGGCGCCCGCGCCGACCAGGGTGTGCAGCTCGTCGATGAACAGGATGATGTCGCCGCGGGTGCGGATCTCCTTGAGGACCTTCTTCAGGCGCTCCTCGAAGTCACCGCGGTAGCGCGAGCCGGCCACCAGGGCGCCCAGGTCCAGCGTGTAGAGCTGCTTGTCCTTGAGCGTCTCGGGGACCTCGCCCTTGACGATCGCCTGGGCCAGGCCCTCGACCACGGCGGTCTTGCCGACGCCGGGCTCGCCGATCAGGACCGGGTTGTTCTTGGTGCGGCGGGACAGCACCTGCATGACCCGCTCGATCTCCTTCTCGCGCCCGATGACCGGGTCGAGCTTGGCCTCGCGGGCGGCCTGGGTGAGGTTGCGGCCGAACTGGTCCAGGACCAGCGAGGTCGACGGGGTGCCCTCGGCGGGCCCGCCGGCCGTGGCCGACTCCTTGCCGCCACCGGTCTGGTAGCCGGAGAGGAGCTGGATGACCTGCTGGCGCACCCGGTTCAGGTCGGCACCCAGCTTGACCAGGACCTGGGCGGCGACGCCCTCGCCCTCGCGGATCAGGCCGAGCAGGATGTGCTCGGTGCCGATGTAGTTGTGGCCGAGCTGCAGGGCCTCCCGGAGCGACAGCTCCAGGACCTTCTTCGCCCGGGGGGTGAAGGGAATGTGACCGGACGGGGCCTGCTGGCCCTGGCCGATGATCTCCTCGACCTGCTGGCGTACGGCCTCAAGAGAAATCCCGAGGCTCTCCAGGGCCTTAGCGGCGACGCCCTCGCCCTCGTGGATCAGACCCAGGAGGATGTGCTCGGTGCCGATGTAGTTGTGGTTGAGCATCCGGGCTTCTTCCTGAGCCAGGACGACAACCCGCCGCGCGCGGTCGGTGAACCTCTCGAACATCGTTTATCGCTCCTCAGAGCGGTCGGGCAGTTCGGGGTCGGTCCCCGCCCTGTCCTTCCGCATGCTAGTCCCGCTCAGCGGCGCGGCCCACGGATTCACTCCCCGGTACGGGAGCGAGATGCTGCGCGACCAGCCGACACCAATCCCAACCTGATGCTGGGAATCGGTGTTCCCACAGGTGGGCCGGATGCACCGGATACCGCTACGCCATCGGCGAACAAGAGCCGCCGGGGTGCAGCCGGATCCGTCTTCGGCCGGTCACGCATACTGCCCCTGGACGGGTCGAAGAACCCGTCCACCTGCATTCATACCCGGTATCGGGGCGGTTCTCGCGCAGTTTCCGCGGTGGCGGTGTTCGCCTGGCGAGAAGTCGGCTCGGGGCCGGGTCGGGCCCGGGCTGCGGTGACGACGGCTCAGCGGAGGCCCCGCCGCGGCCGGTGTGCCACCCGGTGGTGTCCGCGTTGCCGCTTCGCTTCTACAGCGTTGCACAGCTCGTGATTGTTCCGCCGCCCGAGTACGGCCCCCGCCCGGCCCCGGCCTCCCGGCCCCGGCGGCGGTGCCGGTCGGGTGTGCGCCGCGGGGCGCGGAGGAGACTCCTCCGCGCCCCGCGCGTGTGCCGTCGACGCCGTACGCGGCCGCCGGGGCCCCGCACCCGCTCCGGCGGTCCGGCGGCCCCGGGGTCAGGACACGTTGGCCTTGTCGTAGGCCTCGCGGACGGTGCTGGGCACCCGGCCGCGGTCGTTGACCTCCAGGCCCTGCTCCTTGGCCCACGCGCGGATCTTGGCGGTGTCCGGGGCGCTGCCGGACGGGCGGGACGCCGTGCCGCGGCCCGGACGGCGGGCGCCGGCGAGCCGGCCGCTCTGCTTGCGACCCTTCTCCACGTACGGCGCCAGCAGACCGCGCAGCTTGTCCGCGTTGGCGCTCTTCAGGTCGATCTCGTAGGCAACGCCGTCGAGCGCGAACGTCACCGTCTCGTCCGCCGAACCGCCGTCGAGATCGTCTTCAAGAATGACCTGCACCCTCTGTGCCACGGGCTTCCCTTTCCGCTAAACGACCCATTGCCTAAGGAAAGGAAAGCGCCTTTCACCGGAAAACACAAACCCCTGACCGTCGCGGAGCCGCTCAGAGGTGCAGCAGCATGCGCGAGTTGCCCAGTGTGTTGGGCTTCACCCGCTCCAGGTCGAGGAACTCCGCGACACCTTCATCGTACGAGCGGAGAAGTTCTTCATAGACATCCGTAGCGATCGCAGCCGGGTCTGTCGTACCATCATCGGTTTCCTGAAGCTCGCCGATCTCGACGAAACCGTGTTTCGCGAAGAAGGCCACCTCGAACGTCAAGCAGAAAATCCGACGGACGCCGAGCCACCGTGCGGTCTGCAGCAGCTTGTCCAGCAGCAGATGCCCGACCCCGAACCCCCGGCAGGCCGGATCCACCGCGAGCGTGCGGACCTCGGCGAGATCCTCCCACATCACGTGCAGCGCGCCGCAGGCCACCACGGTGGCATCGTCGTCGCGTTCCGCGACCCAGAACTCCTGCACGGATTCGAACAGTGTGACGGTGGGCTTGTCGAGCAGAATGCCGTCGCGCGAGTAGGCGTCGACGAGCCTGCGTACTGCCCGCACGTCCGTGGTCCGCGCACGGCGGATGGTGACCTCCATGGCGGGACGTTATCGTGCCGCCCCCGGCGGGGTCTGCCCGGTATCGCCTCCGCGGTCCGGGGAATCCGGCGCGGCGGGATCCGCCGCCGGATCGGGTGGGAACAGCGCTGCCACCCGCAAGGCGTCCCGGAGCGCCTCGCGTTGCTCGGGCGACATGAGGCCGAAGAAGTGCACCAGGGCCGCCGCGGGATTGTCGCTGGTGGCCCACGCGTCGTTCATGAGTGCCGCGGTGTACGCCTCGCGGGACGAGACCGGTTCATATCGATAGGCCCGGCCTGCGCGCTCGCGGCGCAGCCAGCCCTTTCTGTGCAGCTTGTCCAGGACGGTCATCACCGTGGTGTAGGCGATATCGCGTTCCGACTGCAGATCCTGGAGAACCTCGCGAACCGTCACCGGTCGGTTCCACCGCCACACCCGGGTCATGATGGCGTTCTCAAGTTCGCCGAGTTGCCGGACCATAGTGCGGCCAGGATAGGGAGTGAATGGGGCAAATCTTGTGAAGTGCGCCAAACCGGCGCGCCGCCACCCCCGGAATCGGGAATGGCGGCGCGGCGGGTGCGTGAGCGGCGGACGGCGTCGGACGAGGGTTCGCCCGCGGGTCGCTCGCCCGCGGATCAGTCGACGTCTTCCTTGACCTTCTGGGCCCCGCCCTGGCTGCGGACGATGGCGCGCACCAGGAAACCGAAACCGATCGCCATGACCAGCGGCGGGACGATCGCGCTGACGTAGTTCATCGGGTCACTCCTCCTCGGTCTTCTCCGCCGCTGCGGCGGATGCCTTCGGCTCCGGCTTCACCAGCGGGAAGAGCACGGTCTCCCGGATGTTCTTGCCGGTCAGCAGCATGATCAGACGGTCCACGCCGAGGCCGAGGCCCCCGGTGGGCGGCATCGCGTACTCCAGGGCCCGCAGGAAGTCCTCGTCGAGCTGCATGGCCTCGACGTCGCCGCCGGCCGCGAGCAGGGACTGCGCGGTGAAGCGGGTGCGCTGCTCGACCGGGTCGATCAGCTCCGAGTAGGCGGTGCCGATCTCGGTGCCGAAGATCACCAGGTCCCACTTCTCGGCCACGCCCGGGATCGAGCGGTGCTGGCGGGTGAGCGGGGAGACCTCGGTCGGGTAGTCCTTGATGAAGGTCGGCCGGACGGCGTTCTCCTCCAGCAGGCGCTCGACCATCTCCAGCACGATCTGGCCGTGGCCCCAGTTCTTCTCGAACGGGATGTCGTGGTCGGAGGCCAGCTTGCGCAGCTCCTCGACGCTGGTCTCCGGGGTGACCTCGACGCCGAGGCGGGCGGAGATGCCCGGGTAGACGCCGACCTCCTCCCACGGCTCGGCCAGGTCGATCTCGTGCTCGACGCCGTGGGCGTCCAGGCCCTTGATCACGGTGGTGCCCAGCGCGTCCCGGGCCGCGTTGATGATCGTCTCGCGGATCAGCTCGGCCTGGGTGTTGTAGTCGCCGTACGCCTCGTACGACTCCAGCGAGGTGAACTCGGGGTTGTGGGTGGCGTCCGCGCCCTCGTTGCGGAAGTTGCGGTTGATCTCGAAGACCTTCTCCGCGCCGCCGACCACGAGCCGCTTGAGGTACAGCTCGGGGGCGATCCGCATGTAGAGGTCGATGTCGTACGCGTTGATGTGGGTCTTGAACGGACGCGCGTTGGCGCCGCCGTGCACCGGCTGCAGCATCGGGGTCTCGACCTCGATGTAGCCGCGGTCCTCGTAGGTGCGGCGGACCGAGCGGACCACCTTGCTGCGCAGGTGCAGGATCTCGCGGGCCTCGGGGTTGACGATCAGGTCGACGTACCGCTGGCGGACCCGGGCCTCCGGGTCGGTCAGGCCCTTGTGCTTGTCCGGCAGCGGGCGCAGGCACTTGGCGGTGAGCTCCCAGCGGTCCACCATGACGGACAGCTCGCCGCGCTTGGAGGTGATCACCTCGCCCTCGACGCCGACCTGGTCGCCGAGGTCGATGTCCGACTTCCAGGCCGCCAGCCGCTCCGCGCCCAGCTTGTCCAGGGAGAACATCACCTGGAGGTCGCCGGTGCCGTCGCGCAGGGTGGCGAAGCAGAGCTTGCCGCCCGTGCGGGAGAGGATCACCCGGCCGGTGACGCCGGCGCGCTCGCCGGTGGCGGTGTCGGGCTCCAGGTCCGGGTGCTTGGCGCGGAGGTCCGCGATGGTGGTGGTGCGGGGGAAGCCGACGGGGTACGGGTCGACACCGGCCGCCCGGAGCCGGTCCAGCTTCTCGCGCCGGACGCGCATCTGCTCGGGAAGGTCGTCGGTCGCGGGAAAAAGGCTCTGATCGCTCACCCCACAAGGGTAGCCAGCCACACACCGTGCTCCGCCACGGGATAACCGCGCGGGAGAGCGCGTCGGGCGATCTCCCCGCACGGGTGCGGACGGCGCAGCCGCTCCGGCGGGCCCGGAGCCGGCGTGCGGTGATCAGGGCGGCACCGCCGAGCACCACGGCGGCGGCTACCGGCCCGAATGCTCCGGCGTGCGCCGTGGAGGTCGTGAAGATGCGACTGGAATTCGGTGGGGGAATTGCCGCAGGAATGTCGACACGTGGATGTCGACACATGGATGAGGGAGGCCGCTCGTTGCGGCCTCCCTCTGTCCGGCGCCGTCCGGCTCAGCCGGTGCCGGTGGCGAGTTCGATGTCCTCCGGGGCGGGCGCGGGGGTCGCGGGCGGGGTCGGCCGGGCGGGGGGCTTGGGGCGGCGGCCGAAGAGTTCCGCCGGGGTGGGCATCCGGCGCGGGCTGGGCGGGTCCTGCGGGGCTGCGGGCCGCTCGGCGGGGGAGTCGGTGCTGCTCATCGTGATCCGTCCTCCAACAGGGGTGGGGAGACTGCTCGGGGGTGCGGCGGGGTTCGGTACGGCCACCAGGTGGCGCGGCTGGCCGACGGTGAGGGCGAGCCGCTCGCGGACCGCGGCCTCGGCCAGCGCGTGGCAGCGGCCGGCCAGCCGGGAGCGGCGGGAGCGCTCCAGCTGGCCGCAGGGCTGCCGGGTGAGCCCCCGCAGCGCGGTGAGGTCCTCGGGCCCGGGAAGGTAGCCGTCGGTCACGGCCTCCTCCAGGCGCTCCAGGTAGCCGCTGGCGCTGCCGGGCAGAGCGGCCCGGTAGCGCCCGAGGTCGGCGAGCAGGAAGGCGCGCAGTCGGCCGCCCTCCTGGACGGCCTCGTCGATCGCTTCGGTCAGACGCAGCGCGTCCTGGACGTCCTCGGCCCACAGCTCGGCGCCCGGGCCGGCGTAGGCCGTCCGGTCGGGTGCCTGGAAGTGGACGGGGATGATGGGGTGCAGGGCTTGGGCGAGGGCGCGGCGCAGCACGCGGACTTCGTCGGCGCTGAAGGCCATGCCGCCGCGCGATCCGTGTGGCGTAGGCATGGGTTGACACTACGTGAGGAATATCCGATTTGTCGGTAACGTCGCGCCGACGCCCCACGTTCGGCCCGACGTGGCGGCCCGGTCAGCTCGGGCGGTTGCGTTCGTAGACGAGCCGCAGGCCGATGAGGGTGAGCCAGGGCTCGTGGACGTCGATGCTGCCGGCCTCGCCGAGGACGAGCGGGGCCAGACCGCCGGTGGCGATCACCTGGACGTCGTCCGGGTCCTTGGCGAGCTCCCGGGCCATCCGGTCGACCAGGCCGTCGACCTGCCCCGCGAAGCCGTAGAGGATGCCGGACTGCATGCCCTCGACGGTGTTCTTGCCGATCACGTTGCGCGGGCGGGCCAGCTCGATCTTGCGCAGCTGGGCGCCGCGGACGCCGAGCGCCTCCACCGAGATCTCGATGCCCGGGGCGATCGCGCCGCCCACGTAGTCGCCGCGGGCGTTGACCGCGTCGAAGGTGGTGGCGGTGCCGAAGTCGACCACGATGCACGGGCCGCCGTACAGGTGGTTGGCGGCCAGCGCGTTGACGATCCGGTCGGCGCCGACCTCCTTCGGGTTGTCCATCAGGACGTGCACGCCGGTCTTCACGCCGGGCTCCACGATCACCGCGGGGACGTCGCCGTAGTAACGGCGCGTCACCTCGCGGAGCTCGTGGAGCACGGCGGGAACGGACGAGCAGATCGCGAGGCCCTCCACCGCGGCCTCGCGCACCGCGGTGTGGTTGCCCATCAACCCCTGCAGCAGCACCGCCAGTTCGTCGGCCGTGCGACGCGGATCGGTGGAGATCCGCCAGTGTTCCACCACGTTCTCGCCGTCGAACAGGCCGAGCGTGGTCTGGGTGTTGCCGACGTCGATGGTGAGGAGCATGGGGCGCTTTCTGCGAGTCGGGGCGAGGCTGCGTCTTCTCCTGACGGTCAGGCGCGCAGGTCCAGGCCGATGTCCAGGATCGGCGAGGAGTGCGTGAGCGCGCCCACGGCCAGGTAGTCGACACCAGTCTGGGCGACCTCGCGCGCGGTGGCCAGGGTGAGGCCGCCGGAGGCCTCCAGCCGGGCCCGGCCGGCCACCAGCGCGACGGCCTCCTTCAGCTGCTCGACCGTGAAGTTGTCCAGCAGGATCAGGTCCGCCCCGGCCTCCAGCACCGGCGGGATCTGCTCCAGGGTGTCCACCTCGATCTCGACCGGCAGGTCGGGGTAGGCGGCCCGGACGGCCCGGAAGGCCTCGGCCACGCCGCCGGCCGCGACGACGTGGTTGTCCTTGACCAGCGCGGCGTCGGACAGCGCCATCCGGTGGTTGGCGCCGCCGCCGCAGCGCACCGCGAACTTCTCCATCGCGCGCAGGCCCGGGGTGGTCTTGCGGGTGTCCCGCACGACGGCGCCGGTGCCCGCCAGGGCGTCGGCCCAGGCGCGGGTGGCGGTGGCGATGCCGGACAGGTGGCAGAGCAGGTTGAGCGCGCTGCGCTCGGCGGTCAGCAGGTCCCGGGTGCGGGAGCGGACCGACAGCAGCACCTGGCCGGCCTCGACCCGGTCGCCGTCCTCGACGTGCCGTTCGACCTCGAACTCCTCCTCGCAGACCAGCGAGACGACCGCCTCGGCGATCCGCAGGCCCGCCACCACGCCCGCCTCGCGGGCGGTGAAGTCCGCGGTGGCGACGGCGTCGGCGGGCACGGTGGCGACCGAGGTGACGTCCTCGCCGCCGGCCAGGTCCTCGGCCAGCGCCAGGGTGGCGACGTCCTCGACCTCGATCGGGTCCAGCCCGGCCTGCTCCAGCAGCTCGGCCAGCCGCGGGTCGAGCCCGGTCTCGTAGCCCTCGCCGTCCCCGCAGGCACAGCCGTCGCCGCAGCCGCCCTGGTCGGCCAGGGGGAGTTCGTCGTGGGAGTGGGACATGTTTCTCAACGCTCCTCAGGGGTGCTGACGGGGTCGCCGGTGGCGGTCAGCTCGGTGATCAGGTGACGCCGCCAGTGGGCGTCGTCGCGCTCGGGGAAGTCCTCGCGCCAGTGGCAGCCGCGGGTCTCCTCGCGCTGCGCGGCGGCGGCGACCAGGGCGCTGGCGACCAGCAGCAGGTTGGCCGCCTCCCAGGTCTCCACCCGCGGGTCGGCGGGCTTCTCCTCGGCGACGTGCGCGTAGGCCTGCCCGGCGATCAGGGCGAGTCCCGCCGCGGTGCCGGCCATCGACGCGGCCGAGCGCAGGACGCCCGCGCCGCGCGACATCAGCCGCTGGATCTCGGCGCGCGCCTCGGACGGCGGCAGTGGCACCGGGTGCGCGGCGCGCGCCGCGGCGACGTCCACCGAGCGCTCGGGCAGGTCGTCGGCCCGGTGCCGGCCGGCCAGGTCGGCGGCGATCCGCTCGGCGAAGACCAAGCCCTCCAGCAGCGAGTTGGACGCCAGCCGGTTGGCGCCGTGCACGCCGGTGCAGGCGACCTCGCCGCAGGCGTACAGGCCGGGGACGGTGGTGCGCCCGTGCCGGTCGGTGCGGATGCCGCCGGAGGCGTAGTGCGCGGCCGGGGCGACCGGGATCGGCTCGGTGACCGGGTCGATGCCGTGCGCGCGGCACGAGGCGAGGATGGTCGGGAAGCGCTGCTCCCACATCGCGGCGCCGAAGTGCCGCCCGTCCAGGTACATGTGCTCGGCGCCCCGCTCCTGCATGCGCCGGGTGATCGCCTTGGCGACGATGTCGCGCGGGGCCAGTTCGGCCAGCTCGTGCTGCCCGACCATGAACCGGACGCCGTCCGCGTCGACCAGGTGGGCGCCCTCGCCGCGGACCGCCTCGGAGACCAGCGGCTGCTGGCCCTCGGCCTCGGGGCCGAGCCAGAGCACGGTGGGGTGGAACTGGACGAACTCCAGGTCGGTGACGGCGGCGCCGGCCCGCAGCGCGAGCGCCACGCCGTCGCCGGTGGAGACCGCCGGGTTGGTGGTGGCCGAGAAGACCTGACCCATGCCGCCGGTGGCGAGCACCACGGCGCGGGCCCGGATGGCGCCGACGCCGTCGCGCTGGCCCTCGCCCATGACGTGCAGGGTGAGGCCGGCGGCGTGCCCGTCGGCGTCGGTGAGCAGGTCGAGGACGAGCGCGTGCTCGATCAGCTCGATGCCGGGGTCGCTGCGGACGGCGGAGACCAGGGCGCGCGATATCTCGGCGCCGGTGGCGTCCCCGCCGGCGTGCGCGATCCGGCGGCGGTGGTGGCCGCCCTCGCGGGTGAGGAGGATCTCGCCGTCCTCGCCGCGGTCGAAGGCGGCGCCGGTGGCGATCAGCCGGCGGACGGCGTCCGGGCCCTCGGTGACGAGGGTGCGGACGGCCTCCTCGTCGCAGAGCCCGGCGCCGGCCACCAGGGTGTCGTCCAGGTGCTGCTCGGGGGTGTCCCCCTCGCCCAGGGCGGCGGCGATGCCGCCCTGGGCCCAGCGGGTGGAGCCGTCGTCCAGCATCGCCTTGGTGACCACCATGGCCCGCAGGCCGGCCTTGCGGACGTTGAGGGCGACGGTGAGACCGGCCACCCCGGAGCCGACCACGACCACGTCGGCGGTGGTCGTCCAGCCGGGGGCGGGGGCGGTGAGGCGGTGCTTAACGGGCATGGCTCAGTGGCTCCTTCAGCGCGTGGCCGTCGTGGCCGCGCCGTCGGCGCCACGGTACGCCTGGTCACCGCGCAGGAGTCCGGTGCCCTCCCCGGCTTCCGCGGGGTCGCCGCCGAGGCCGGTGATGCGGTTCCGCTCGTCGACGAAGACGATCTTCGGCTCGTAGCCCTTGGCCTCGGCCGTGTCCATCTGCCCGTAGGCGATGAGTATGACGAGGTCGCCGGGGTGGACCAGGCGGGCGGCGGCGCCGTTGATGCCGATCACGCCGGTGCCGCGCGGGCCGGCGATGGTGTAGGTCTCCAGCCGGGCGCCGTTGTTGATGTCGACGATGTGGACCAGCTCGCCGGGGAGCAGGTCGGCGGCGTCGAGCAGGTCCTCGTCCACCGTGACCGAACCGACGTAGTGCAGGTCGGCCTGGGTCACGGTGGCCCGGTGGATCTTGGACTTGAGCATGGTGCGGAGCATTGCGGGTCACGCCTCCTGTGAGTGCATGCCTAAGGGGGTTCTGGCTGCCGGATTGCCGAACGATTCCGTGCTCGGTGGTCGTCCGCCTAGCGGCAGATGACGCGGACGTTGTCGATCAGGCGGGTGGTGCCCACCTTCGCGGCGACGGCCAGCACGGCCTCGCCCTGGAAACCGTCCGCCGCCTCCGTGCTGCAATCGATTTCGGTGAAGGCGTGCGGGTCGATCAGGGCGAGGTAGTCAAGGGTGACACCTTCGGCGCCGTCCAGGACGGCCGCGGCGGCCTCGCGGACGGCCTTCGGGCCCTGCGCGGCGACGTCGCGGCCGGCGAACAGGGCCTTGGACAGGGCGAGGGCGTGGGTGCGCTCCTCCTCCGAGAGGTAGCGGTTGCGCGAGGACAGCGCCAGGCCGTCCTCCTCGCGGACGGTCGGCACACCGACGATCTCGACGTCGAAGTCCAGGTCGGCGACCATCCGCTGGATGACCGCCAGCTGCTGGGCGTCCTTCTCGCCGAAGAAGGCGAAGTCCGGGTCGGTGATGTGCAGCAGTTTGGCGACCACGGTGAGCACGCCGTCGAAGTGGCCGGGCCGGGTGGCGCCCTCGAAGCGCTCGCCCATCGGGCCGGCCGCCAGGCGCACCTGCGGCTCGCCGTTCGGGTAGACCTCGTCGACGGACGGCGCGAAGACGACGTCGGCGCCGTTCTCCTCGGCCAGCTTCACGTCCGCGTCGAGGGTGCGCGGGTAGCGCTCCAGGTCCTCGGCCGGGCCGAACTGCAGCGGGTTGACGAAGACCGTCACCGCGACCCGGCCCTCCTGGCCGACCTGCTTGCGGGCGGCCCGGATCAGCGCGGCGTGGCCCTCGTGCAGGGCGCCCATGGTCATCACGACGGCGTTGTCGACCGGCCGCTCGTCCGGCCAGAACGCGGCCTCGAAGTCGTCCACGGTGCGGGTGACGACGGCCCGGCGGACCTTCGGCGTCCGCTGGGGCTTGCTTCGTTGGGCCTTGCCCGCCATTCCTGCGCTCCTTCGTTCATTCGGCTGCGCACTGTGCCGCCGTCTTGTTGCGTTCTGTTCCGTGCGGTCACGCACCGGGCGGGGCTTGTCCGTCATGAGGCCGCTCCGGCGGCCGAGCGAGAAGCCCCGGCTCAGGCCGGGGAGGAGTCACCAGGGCTTCTCCCCGTTGAGAGGGCGTCCAGCACAGCGGCCGCAGCGTCGGCCGAGAGAGTCCCGCTCGCCACCGCCCGCTGGGCGGTGGCGCGGGCCATCGCCCGGTAGGCCGCCGGAATGTCCGGGGACACCGTACTGAGCTGCGCCAGGTGGCGTCGCACGGTGCCCGCGTCGCCCCGGGCGACGGGGCCGGTGAGGGCCGCGTCGCCGGAGCGCAGGCTGTTGTCCAGGGCCGCGCCGAGCAGCGGGCCGAGCAGTCGGCCGGGCTCGGCCACGCCGGCCGTGCGCAGCAGGTCCATCGCCTGTGCCACCAGCGTGACCAGGTGGTTCGCGCCGTGCGCGAGGGCGGTGTGGTAGAGCGGGCGGACCTCCTCGGGCACCCACTCGGGCTCGCCGCCCATCTCCACCACGAGCGCCTCGGCGACCGGCCGCAGCTCCGGGGGCGCCGTCACGCCGAACGGGCAGCCGGCCAGCCGGTCCAGGTCGACGGAGGTGCCGGTGAAGGTCATCGCCGGGTGCAGGGCGAGCGGCAGCGCCCCGGCCCGGGTGGCGGGCTCCAGGATGGCGACGCCGTGCGCGCCGGAGGTGTGCACGACCAGCTGGCCGGGGCGGACGGCGCCGGTCGCGGCGAGGCCCGCGACCAGGTCGGCCAGGGCGTCGTCGGGGACGGTCAGCAGGACGAGGTCGGCGGCGGCGAGCACCTGCGGCGGGGTGACGATCCGCACGCCCGGCAGTAGTGCCTCGGCGCGCCGGCGCGAGGTGGCGGAGACTCCGGAGGCGGCGACCACGGTGTGCCCGGCGAGCTGCAGGGCGGCGCCCAGGGCGGGGCCGACCCGGCCGGTGCCGACCACGCCGACGGCGAGCCGGGCCGGGCGGTTGCCGGGGTCGCGCGGGTCGCCGAAGCCGTCGGCGAGCGGGGCGAACTCGCCGTACCCGGCGAAGTCGGACGGGCTCATGCGCCCGCCCCTCCCCCAGCCTTGGCGGCCGGGAGGTACCCCCACCGCTCGGCTGGGGCATTCGCCCACCCGCACCTCTTGATGGTTCGCTCGCTGCGCTCGCTCACGCGCCCACCCTTGTCCCTGATCTCCGTTCCGGTCCACCTCGGGTACCGGACGTACCGCCCCAGTGTACGGGCGCGTCAGTCGGCCGCCCCGGCCCGGATGAGCCCGGCCTCGTAGGCGAGCACCACGGCCTGGACCCGGTCGCGCAGGCCGAGCTTGGCCAGGATCCGGCCGACGTGGGTCTTCACGGTGGCCTCGGAGAGCACCAGCCGGGCGGCGATCTCGCCGTTCGACAGGCCCTGGGCGACCAGCAGGAACACCTCCCGCTCGCGGTCGGTGAGCGGCCCGAGGACGTTCGAGCCGGGCGTGCTCTGCGGGGTGGGGAGCACCTCGGCGAAGCGGTCGATCATGCGGCGGGTGGTGGTCGGCGCGACCACGGCGTCGCCGCCGTGCACGGCGCGGATCGCGGCCACCAGCTCGGTCGGCGGCACGTCCTTGAGCAGGAAGCCGCTGGCGCCGGCCTTGAGCGCGGCGAAGGCGTACTCGTCCAGGTCGAAGGTGGTGAGGATGAGCACGTGCGGGGCGCCCGGCAGCGGGCTGCCGTCGTCGGCGAGACAGATCCGGCGGGTGGTCTGCACCCCGTCCAGGCGGGGCATCCGGACGTCCATGAGGATCACGTCGACCGGCGTGTGCTTCAGCAGTTCCAGGGCCTGGGCGCCGTCGCCGGCCTCGGCGGCGATCTCGATGTCGCCCTGGGACTGCAGGATCATCCGGAAGCCGGTGCGCAACAGCTCCTGGTCGTCGACGAGCATCACGCGGATGGTCAAGGTGGCTCCTAAGGGGCAGGGGTTCAGTGGGCGGCCTTGAGCGGCAGGACGGCTCGGATCCGGAAGCCGCCGCCGGGGCGGGGGCCCACGTCGAGGCTGCCGCTGACCATGCCGACCCGCTCGCGCATGCCGATCAGGCCGTGGCCGAGGCCGTCCGCGCCGCCGGCGGTGAGCTGTTCGTCGGTGGTGCCGCGGCCGTCGTCCTCGACCAGGACGGCGAGTTCGCGCTCGCCGAAGTCGACCGCGACCCGGGCGTGCACGTCGGGGCCGCCGTGCTTGCGGACGTTGGTCAGCGCCTCCTGGACGATCCGGTAGACCGTGAGCTCGACGCCGCGCGGCAGTTCGCGCGGGTGGCCGGAGGTCGCGTAGTCGACCCGCAGGCCCGCGGTGCGGACCTGCTCCAGCAGCTCGGGCAGCTCCTCGACGCCCGGCTGCGGCACGTACTCCTCGGCGGTGTCGGAGGTGCGCAGCACGCCGAGCAGGCGGCGCATCTCGACCAGCGCCTGGCGGCCGGTGGAGGCGATCGTGCCGAGCGCCTCCTTCGCCTGCTGGGGCGAGTTGTCGAGGACGTAGGCGGCGCCGTCGGCCTGGACGATCATGACGGAGACGTTGTGCGCGACCACGTCGTGCAGCTCGCGCGCGATCCGCGCCCGCTCGGCGGCGACCGCCACCTTGGCCTGGGCGTCGCGCTCGCGCTCCAGCCGGGCGGCGCGGTCCTCCAGCTCGGTCAGGTAGGCGCGGCGCACCCGGGTCAGCCGGCCCCAGGCCCAGCAGAGGATGAACGGGGTGCTCATCAGCAGCATGATGAGCAGCGCCTCGCCGACGCTGTACGGGGTGCGGACGGCGGTGACGCCGTCCTCGGCGAAGTGCGTCTTGACGGGGTTCATCCGCCAGTAGGCGAGCGGTCCGGCGGCGAGTCCGGCGGTCAGGGCCAGCCGGGAGGTCCAGGTGCGGCCGAAGGCGGCGCCGGTGTAGGCGAACACCAGGTAGGCGACGGAGGAGGCGGCCGGGTCGACGTTGAAGGCGACCTGGCCCAGGGCGATCACGGTGGCCACAGCCACGGTGAAGTCCGGGAAGCGGCGGCGGAAGACCATCAGCGCGGGCAGCAGGACCGCGGTGACGATCTGGGCGTCGAACCGCCAGCCCCCGGTGATGTTGTCGTTCGGCAGGAGGCCGAAGAGGAGCACGATCGCCGCCCAGGCGGCGTCGACCACCATGGGGTGACGGCGGAGCCAGGCGTTGAGTCGATGCACGTCTCAAGCGTAGGCAGTCGCACGACCCGTCCAGGTCCGCCGGTAGGGCGATCCGCTCTACTCCGTAGGTCGGAGAAGCCCCGGCACCGATTGGGGAAGCGCCCGCGGCTGCCGGTAGCGTCCCGCCCCATGACGTGGATGCGGTGGGCGCCCGCCATGGAACGGGCCCTGTACGACCCGGAAGCCGGCTTCTACCGCAGGCCGGAGGGCCCGGCCGGGCACTTCCGCACCTCGGTGCACGCCTCGCCGAGGTTCGCCCGTGCGGTGGCGCGGCTGCTGCTGGAGGTTGACGCGGCCCTCGGCCGTCCGGAGGAGCTGGCCTTCGTCGACGTCGGGGCCGGGCGGGGGGAACTCCTCACGGGGGTGCTCGACGCCGTGCCCGAGGACGTGCGTGTGCGGCTGCGCCCGTACGCCGTGGAGATCGCGGACCGCCCGGCCGGACTGCCGTCCACAGCCCTGTGGACGAGCGAGCTGCCGCGCGGCGTCACCGGCCTGCTGTTCGCCAACGAGTGGCTGGACAACGTGCCGCTGGACGCCGGCGAGGTGGACGAGGACGGGGTGCTGCGCTACGTCGAGGTGGACACCGCGACCGGCAGGGAGCGGCTCGGCGAGCCCGCCTCGGCCGCCGACGCCGCCTGGGCGGCCCGCTGGTGGCCGGTCGAACACCCCGGGGACTTCACGGAGTTCGGCGCCCCCCGGGACGCCGCCTGGGCGCACGCGGTCGCCGGGCTGGAGCGCGGCCTGGCCGTCGCCGTCGACTACGGGCACACCGCCGACCGCCGTCCGGCGTTCGGCACCCGAGCCGGCTTCCGGGACGGCCGCGAGGTGGCCCCCGTGCCGGACGGCTCGTGCGACGTCACCGCGCACGTCGCGCTCGACTCGATCGCCGTCCCCGGTTTCCACAGCCTGTGGACGACGCAGCGCGAGGCCCTGCGCGCCCTCGGCGTGACCGGCGCCCGCCCGGCGCTCTCCCTCGCCTCCACCGACCCGGCGGCCTACCTGCGCGCCCTCGGCGGCGCCGGGGAGGGCGCCGAACTCACCGACCCGGCCGGGCTCGGCGCCTTCGGCTGGCTCGTCCAGACCGTCCGCATGCCACCCCTTGAGATTTGGTAGGGGCGCCGGGCTCGGAACCCCTGGTGGGATGGCAGACTCTGGGTTCATGAGGGAGACCACGGTCGGCATCGGGGCGGGAGCCGAGAACGTCACGGGCGAGGCGGGCACCACCGACATGGTGCTCAACATCGGCCCGCAGCACCCCGCGACGCACGGCGTGCTGCGGCTGCGGCTGGTGCTCGACGGCGAGCGCATCGTCACCGCCGAGCCGGTCATCGGCTACATGCACCGGGGCGCGGAGAAGCTCTTCGAGGCCCGTGACTACCGGCAGATCATCATGCTGGCCAACCGGCACGACTGGCTCTCCGCCTTCTCCAACGAACTCGGCGTCGTGCTCGGCGTCGAGCGGATGCTGGGCATGGAGGTGCCCGAGCGGGCGGTGTGGATCCGCACCCTGCTCGCCGAGCTCAACCGGGTGCTCAACCACCTGATGTTCCTCGGCTCCTACCCGCTGGAGCTGGGCGGGATCACCCCGATCTTCCACTCCTTCCACGGCCGCGAGGACCTGCAGCACGTGCTGGAGGAGGCCTCCGGCGGCCGGATGCACTACATGTTCAACCGGGTCGGCGGCCTCAAGGAGGACCTGCCGGCCGGCTGGCTCGGCCGGGTCCGCGCCACCGTCGCCACCGTCCGTTCCCAGATGCCGGTCTTCGAGGACCTCGTCCTCGGCAACGAGATCTTCCGGGCCCGCACCGCCGGCGTCGGCGTCCTCACCAGGGCCCAGGCCGAGGCGTACGGCGTCAGCGGCCCGATCGCCCGCGCCAGCGGCCTCGACTTCGACCTGCGCCGCGACGAGCCCTACCTCGCGTACGGCTCCGACGAGCTGCGCCAGGTGCTCACCGTGGTCACCCGCGAGGAGGGCGACTGCCTGGCCCGCTTCGAGTGCCTGCTGGAGCAGACCCTCAACTCGCTGGACCTCGCCGACGCGTGCCTCGACAAGCTCGCCACCCTGCCGCCCGGACCGGTCAACCTGCGGCTGCCCAAGGTGCTCAAGGCCCCCGAGGGGAGCACCTACGCCTGGACCGAGAACCCGCTCGGGATCAACGGCTACTACCTGGTCTCGCGCGGCGACAAGACGCCGTGGCGGCTCAAGCTGCGCTCGGCGTCCTTCAACAACATCCAGGTGCTGACCGAGCTGCTGCCCGGGACCCTGGTCGCCGACATGGTCGCGATCCTCGGGTCGATGTTCTTCGTCGTCGGTGACATCGACAAGTAGCGCCGAGCAGCGCCGGGCCCGGGGCCGAGCCGGCCCCGGGCGGAGGGGTCAGACCTTCTTCTTCGGCTTGACCGGGTCGGCCGGGTGCGGGGCCACCTTGCGGTCGCCCTTCGTGGCGATCCGCTCCTCGCACAGGCCGGCCAGCACGTCGTAGGCGGCCTTGCCCATCAGCTCGGTGAGCTCGGGGCGGTAGCTGACGTACACCGGGTCCGGGCCGCCGTGCGCCTCCGGGCTGCCGGTGCACCACCAGTGCAGGTCGTGGCCGCCCGGGCCCCAGCCACGGCGGTCGTACTCGCCGATCGTCACCTGGAGGTAGCGGGTGTCGTCCGGCCGGTCGATCCAGTCGTAGGTGCGGCGGATCGGCAGCTGCCAGCAGACGTCCGGCTTGGTCTCCAGCGGCTCGCGGCCCTCCTTGAGCGCCAGCGCGTGCAGCGCGCAGCCGGCGCCGCCCGCGAAGCCGGGGCTGTTCACGAAGATGCACGCGCCGCCCACCCGGCGGGTCTGGCGGTCGCCGTCCTCGTCGAGCATGGTGATGCCGCCGTCGGTCCTGATCCGGCCCTTGGCGTCGGTGCCGTGCGCGAAGTTCTCCCAGATGTCCGGCGTCAGCCGGGCCGCGTGGCCGACGACGCGCTTCTCGTCGTCCTCGTCCGAGTAGTGCGCGCCCAGCGTGCAGCAGCCGTCCGACGCGCCGCGGCCCTCGCGGATGCCGTGGCAGCCCCGGCCGAAGATGCACGACCAGCGGGAGGTCAGCCAGGTGAGGTCGCAGCGGAACACCTGCTCCTCGTCGGCCGGGTCGGTGAACTCGACCCACGCGCGCGGGAAGTCGAGCGGGACCTCGGCGCGCAGGGTCGGCATGGCCAGGTCGACCGGGGCCGGAGCGGCCGGGGCCTTCGCCTTGGACTTCTTCTTGGACGTTTCTGCTGGTGCCACCCGGCAAGGGTAGAGCCTCCGGGGGAACCGGCGGCCGTGTCGGGCAGTCAGTTCGGTTTGATGATTCCGAGCCGCAGTGTGTTGGATGCTCCGAGCGCCCGTGCCCGCGGCGTCCGACGTCCGATCTGGAGCCCCGAGCCGTGACCGCCCCGCCCCGTGCCTCCCGGACCGCCGTCCTCGCCGCCCTCGCGGTCCTCGCCTGCGGCTGCGCGTCCGGCCCCGCGCTGCGGGCCCGGGCCGACGTCACGCCGCCGCTGTGCGCGGCGCCGGTGGTGATCGGCCACCGCGGCGCGCCGCAGAACGCGCCGGAGAACACCATGGCCTCCTTCGAGACGGCGCTGCGCCAGGGCGCCGACTGGCTGGAGACCGACGTCCAGACCACCCGCGACGGCGTCCCGATACTCATGCACGACCCCTCGGTGGACCGCACCACCAACGGCAAGGGCGCCATCGGCGACCTGACCGCCGCACAGATAGCCGCCCTGCGGGTGACCGTCGGACCGGGCCCCGCCGAGCCCGTGCCCACCCTGGAACAGCTGCTCGAACGGCTGGCCGGCAGCGACGCCACCCTGCTGATGGAGATCAAGTGGCAGCGCCGGCCCGAGGACGTCACCCGGATCGCCAAGCTCGCGGCCGCCAGCGGCGCCCGGGTCATCATGTACTCCTTCTCGGCCGACCACCTGCGCGTGGCCCACGCCGCCGCGCCCAACCTGCCGATCGTCCTCATCCAGGGCGCCGCGATCGCCGAGGACCCCGGCGACCTGCCGCTGAGCGGCGTCGCCCTGGACACCACCCTGGCCAGCGCCTCCCGGATCGCCGCCGAGCGCAAGGCCGGGCACAAGGTGTACGTGTGGACCCTCGACGACGAGGAGGCCTGGCAGCTGATGACCGCCCGCGACGCCGACGGGCTGATCACCGACACCCCCGGCCCGGCCCGCCGCTGGGTGGACGCCAACTGCCGCACCGACCGCTCGGCCGGCCCGCGCGGGCAATGACGGAGCCCGCCGGTCCGCCGGCGCCCGCCCGTCCGCGTCCCGCCCGCCCCCGGCACCGCGCCCGGCGTGAGCACCGCCGCAGTACCGCCGCGACCGATCATCCGTGCGGCCGGATCGCGTAGCGTGGAGAGTTATGCGACTCGGTGTGCTCGACGTAGGTTCCAACACGGTCCACTTCCTCGTGGTGGACGCCCATCCGGGTGCCGCCCCACTGCCCGCCTACTCGCACAAGGCCGAACTGCGCCTCGCCGAGCTGCTCGACGACCGCGGCGCGATAAGCGAGGCCGGCATCGAGCGGCTGGTCGGCCACGTCGCGTCCTCGCTGCGCGTCGCCGAGGACAAGGGCGTCGTCGACATCCTGCCGTTCGCCACCTCCGCCGTGCGCGAGGCCGCCAACGGCGAGGAGGTGCTGCGCCGCGTCGCCGCCGAGACCGGCGTCGAGCTGCGGGTCCTGTCCGGGCAGGACGAGGCCCGGCTCACCTTCCTCGCGGTGCGCCGCTGGTTCGGCTGGTCCTCCGGCCGGCTGCTCAACCTGGACATCGGCGGCGGCTCGCTGGAGATCGCCTGCGGCCTGGACGAACAGCCCGACGTCGCCTGCTCGCTGCCGCTCGGCGCCGGCCGGCTGACCGCCCGCTGGCTGCCTGGCGACGTCGCCGACGCGGACGGACTGCGCGATTTGAGGCGCCACATCCGCGCCGAGATGGCCACCGTCGTCGGCGAGATCTCCCGGCTCGGCGCGCCGCAGCACGCCGTCGCCACCTCCAAGACCTTCAGGCAGCTCGCCCGGATGACCGGCGCCGCCCCCGCCGACGCCGGCCCGTACGCCGACCGCCGGCTCACCCGCGCCGGCCTGTCCGCGTGGCTGCCCCGGCTGTCCACCATGACGGTCGCCGAGCGGGCGCAGATCCCCGGCGTCTCCGAGGGCCGGGCCAAGCAGCTGCTGGCCGGCGCGCTGGTCGCCGACGCCGCGATGGACCTCTTCGGGCTGGAGGAGCTCGACGTCTGTCCGTGGGCCCTGCGCGAGGGCATCATCCTGCGCCGCCTGGACACCATGGACAGCCCCGCCGACCGCCGCCCGTCCGCGCTGACCACCTGAGCGGCCGCCCCGGAGGCCACCCGGCACGCCGTCCCGGAGGCCACCGGGAGGTCTGAGAGCCGTGTCTCGTTCGCCCGGGGTTCGGTGCCGTTCCCGAGCCCGTCCGCTTACGCTGTCTCCCGTGGTGCAACCAGCGGGCGACGACGGGACGCGGGAGGGCCGCGCCTCCGGCGGCGGGCAGCCGCGGCCGGACGGCCCGCGCCGCGCGCTCGGCAAGGCGGTCAAGGGCGCCACCGCCGCGCAGGCCGCCAAGGCCGCCAAGGCCGTCAAGGCGGCCCAGCGCACCGCGCAGGGCGCCAAGAAGGCGGCGGCCGGGAAGGCCGCCCCGAAGGCCGCGCCGAAACCCGCGCCGAAGGCCACCGCCGCCGCTGCGACAGGCACCAAGGAGACCCGCACCGCCCGCGCCGCGGGAGCCGCCAAGGCCGCCGTCCAGTCCGTGAAGTCGGTCAAGGCCGCCAAGCGCGAGGCCGCCCGGGCGCCCCTCCTGCGCACCACCGACCGGCTCGTGCTGCCCCCGCACCCGGCCCTGCACATCCCGGAGACCAAGGTCGCGCTCTCCACCGCCTCGGTGTACCCGGCGAGCACCTCCGTCGCCTTCGAACTCGCCGCGAAGCTCGGCTACGACGGCGTCGAGGTCATGGTCTGGAACGACCCGGTCAGCCAGGACATCGACGCCCTGCGCCGCCTCTCCGACCACCACCGCCTGCCGATCCTCGCCGTGCACGCGCCCTGCCTGCTGATCACCCAGCGGGTCTGGACCACCGACCCGTGGACCAAGTTGGTCCGCGCCCGGGCGGCGGCCGAGAAGCTCGGCGCGAGCGCCGTCGTCGTCCACCCGCCGTTCCGCTGGCAGCGCCAGTACGCCCGCGAGTTCGTCGAGGGCATCAACCGGATGGCGGGCGAGACCGACGTCCGGTTCGCGGTCGAGAACATGTACCCGTGGCGCTACCGGGACCGCGAGATGCTCGCCTACGCGCCCGGCTGGGACGTCACCGAGGAGGAGTACCGGCACTACACCATCGACCTCTCGCACGTCTCCACTTCCCGGATCGACGCGTTCGAGATGGTCGAGCGGATGGGCGACCGGCTCGCCCACATCCACCTCGCCGACGGCAGCGGCTCCGGCAAGGACGAGCACCTGATCCCCGGCCGCGGCAACCAGCCCTGCGCCGAGCTGCTGGAACACCTCGCCCGCACCGGCTTCGACGGCCACGTCGTGCTGGAGGTCAACACGCGACGCTCCGCGTCCCCCGCCGAACGCGAGGCCGACCTCGCCGAGGCGCTCGCCTTCACCCGCTTGCACCTGGCCACCCCCTCGCGCGTACGCTGAACCCCTCGTGCCCATCGAGCACCAACTGCCGCGCAGAGTGGGAGACATGACGGAGAAAAAGGACTTCCGGACGCTCGCTCAGTGCTTCGGCGGGGTCGCCGCCGAGTACGACCGGGGCCGCCCGACCTATCCCGACGAGCTCTTCGACGCCCTGGAGCGGCTCTCCGGCCGCAGCCTCAAGGGCGCCCGCGTCCTGGACGTCGGCGCCGGCACCGGCATCGCCACCCGGCTGCTCGCCGGCCGCGGCGCCGACGTCGTCGCGGTCGAGCCCAGCGGGGGCATGGCCGCCCAGTTCCTGGCCTCCTCGCCCGGCCTCCCCCTGGTCAAGGCCACCGGCGACGACCTGCCCTTCCACGACCGCTCCGCCGACCTGATCACCTACGCCCAGGCCTTCCACTGGACCCGCCCCGCGACGTCCGTCCCCGAGGCGGTCCGGGTGCTGCGCCCCGGCGGCGCGCTCGCCACCTGGTGGAACGTGCACGACGAGACCGTCCCGTGGATCCGGGCCCGGGCCGAGCGGATGGCCGCGGCCCTGCCCGACCGCTACCACGGCTACGGCGGGATCAGCGAGCACACCAGCCACTTCGCCCCGGCCGGCCTCGCGGTCGAGCGCGCGCTGCTGCGCTGGGAGCGGCGGGTCACCGTCGACCACGTGGTCACCGACCTCACCTCGCGCTCGTACCTGGCCGCGCTCGACCCCGCCGAGCGCGCGCCGGTCCTGGCCGTCGAGCGCGAGGCCATGCTCGCCGAGTTCCCCGACGGCTGGGTGGTCGAGCCGTTCACCCTGGAGCTGGTCGTCGCCGTCACGCCTGTATGAGCCGTCACGCCTGCATGAGGCGCCACCCCCGTCCGGGGCCGCCCGCCCGCTGACCGCATCGCGGACGGACCGTCCGCCGCCCGGACGGCGGGCGTAGGCTCGGTAGCCACAGCGGCTCCCGCACCCTCCCACCCGCGGGGCCGCGCGCCAGCCCCGAAGGAGTGGAGCACAGTGCCCGAGCTGAGGTCCCGTACGGTCACCCACGGTCGCAACATGGCAGGCGCCCGGGCGCTTCTCCGGGCCGCCGGCGTAGCCCGCGAGGACTTCGGCAAGCCGATCATCGCGGTCGCCAACTCCTTCACCGAGTTCGTCCCCGGCCACACCCACCTCCAGCCGGTGGGCCGGATCGTCTCCGAGGCGATCAAGCAGGCCGGCGGCATCCCGCGCGAGTTCAACACCATCGCCGTCGACGACGGCATCGCGATGGGCCACGGCGGCATGCTCTACTCGCTGCCCTCGCGCGACCTGATCGCCGACTCGGTCGAGTACATGGTCAACGCGCACTGCGCCGACGCGCTGATCTGCATCTCCAACTGCGACAAGATCACCCCGGGCATGCTGATGGCCGCGCTGCGGCTCAACATCCCGACCGTCTTCGTCTCCGGCGGCCCGATGGAGGCCGGCAAGGCCACCCTCGTCGACGGCACCGTGCGCAAGCTGGACCTCGTCGACGCGATCTCCCAGGCCGTCAACGAGAACGTCTCCGACGAGGACATCGCGATCATCGAGGAGAACGCCTGCCCCACCTGCGGGTCGTGTTCCGGCATGTTCACCGCCAACTCGATGAACTGCCTCACCGAGGCGATCGGCCTCTCGCTGCCCGGCAACGGCTCCGTCCTCGCCACCCACACCGCCCGCCGGGCCCTCTACGAGAACGCCGGCCGGACGGTCGTCGAGATCGCGAACCGCCACTACGGCCAGGACGACGCCTCCGTCCTGCCCCGCGCGATCGCCACCCGCGCCGCGTTCGAGAACGCCATGGCCCTCGACATCGCCATGGGCGGCTCGACCAACACCATCCTCCACCTGCTCGCCGCCGCCCAGGAGGCCGAGCTGGACTTCGACATGCGGGCCATCGACGCCATCTCCCGCAAGGTGCCCTGCCTGTCCAAGGTCGCGCCCAACGGCTCGTACTACATGGAGGACGTCCACCGGGCCGGCGGCATCCCCGCCATCCTCGGCGAGCTGTACCGGGCCGGGCTGCTCAACGAGGACGTCCACACCGTGCACGCCGACTCGCTCGCCGAGTGGCTCAAGACCTGGGACGTGCGCGGCGGTTCGCCCTCCGCCGAGGCCGTCGAGCTGTGGCACGCCGCCCCCGGCTGCGTCCGCTCCGCCGAGGCCTTCTCGCAGTCCGAGCGCTGGGAGTCGCTCGACACCGACGCCGCCCGGGGCTGCATCCGCAGCGTCGAGCACGCCTACTCCGTCGAGGGCGGCCTCGCCGTGCTGTACGGCAACCTCGCCGAGGACGGCTGCATCGTGAAGACCGCCGGGGTCGACGAGTCGATCTGGACCTTCAGCGGCCCGGCCGTCGTCGTCGAGTCCCAGGAGGACGCCGTCGAGGCGATCCTCGCCAAGCGGGTCAAGGAGGGCGACGTCGTCGTCATCCGCTACGAGGGCCCCAAGGGCGGCCCCGGCATGCAGGAGATGCTCTACCCGACCTCCTTCCTCAAGGGCCGCGGCCTCGGCAAGGCCTGCGCCCTGGTCACCGACGGCCGCTTCTCCGGCGGCACCTCGGGCCTGTCCATCGGCCACGCCTCCCCGGAGGCCGCCTCCGGCGGCACCATCGCCCTGGTCGAGGACGGCGACACCATCGCCATCGACATCCCCGGCCGGACGATCTCCCTGGAGGTCCCGGACGAGGTGCTCGCCGAGCGCCGCCAGGCGCTGGAGGCCGCGGGCGGGTACCGGCCGAAGAACCGCGACCGCCAGGTCAGCCAGGCCCTGCGCGCCTACGCCGCGATGGCCACCTCCGCCGACAAGGGCGCCGTCCGCGACGTCACCAAGCTCGGCTGATCGGCGTGTGGAGGGGCCGTCCGGCAGGTCGGGACGGCCCCTCCGCCGTGTGCGGGGGCCGGGGGATAATCGGTGCCGTGAGCGAGCAGCCCCCCACCCCCACCCCGAAGCCCGCCGACGCCCCCGAGCCGGAGCCGATCCGCTGGTTCGGCACCAGCTGGGTGCACCGCGACAACGGCTACTGGCCGCGCCGCGTCGTGGTGTCGGCCGGGGCACTGGTCACGGCGGCGGCCGCCGCGTTCGTGCTGCGCCTGGGCGTCGAGGGCGTCGCGCTCTCCGCCCAGGGCGGGTTCCTCAACACGCTGCTGGTCCTCGCCGTCGCGGTCTGCTCGCTGCTGGCCGCCATGCGCACCTGGAAGGTGCTCGCCGAGGGCAGGGACCGGCTCACCGGCTGGATGACCGAGGACCGCTCGCTCGGCGCGGTCTGGATCATCGGCGGGGTCGGCTCCCTGCTCGCCTACTTCGTCCGCAGCCTCACCGAGGCCCCGGGCGAGGGCGTCCGGCGGGCCGCGTACGAGCGGGCCGTCGCCCAGTACGAGAAGCGCCGGGCCGGCCGCAGCGGCCGGCCCGGCGGGAAGCGCAAGCGCTGACGGGTCAGTAGCGGCTGACCGTGCCGCACTTGCCATCGCCGCTCGTGGGCAGGTCCCGGCTGCGGTCGTACGGGTCGCTCTGGGGCCCGGTCGGGTCCGGATCGGGGCTCGCGAACTGGTCGAACTGCGGGTGCAGGAGGCCGTCGTAGACATCGCACGCGCTGTTGCCGATGTCCGTCGCGGACTTGTCGACCATGAGCTTCGCCGGGTTGACGTGGTACCTGGCCGGGTCGTAGAAGCGGAAGTCCTCCTGCTTGCGCACGACGGTGCGGGTGGTCCAGGTGTCCCCGGCCACGTCGTCCGCCGGCACCAGGAGCCCCACCGGCTTGGCGGTGCCGTCCTGTGGTGCGGCCGGCTTCGTCGGCTGCGGGGCGCCGGCGGTCGGCCGGGGCGTCATGGCCCGCTTGGCGGCGTCCGGGCCGGGGCGCAGGGCGTAGACGTAGGTGAAGTCGGTGTGCACCAGGACGCCCTTGTCGCCGTCGCCCTCCACCGTGATCAGGCCCTGTACCTTGACGGTGTCCCCGATCTGGATCGCCTCGCGCGGGTCGAACCGGGCGAACCACAGTGTGGGGTCGTGCTCCTTGGACGGGTTGGCCAGCGCGGTGTTCAGGAGGTCCTGGCTCTCCCGGCTCAGCAAGGCCAGCGCGGCGTCCGGCCGGGCCCCCGCGATCACCTTCGGGTCCATGTTGGCCGCGGCCAGGTAGTCCTTGACCAGCTTGACCTGGGCCGCGACCTGCTCCGCGCTGAACACCCCGATCGCGCCCTGCGTGCCCTTCGGCTCGAAGGAGGCCATCGATGTCGGCCAGCCCTCGGAGGGGGAGCCGACCCACGGGTGGTCGACGGTCGGCTGCTGCTTGGCGGCCGTCGAGGGCGCCGCGGTCGGCTTGGCCGTCTCGGGTGCCACGGTCGGGACCGGACGGGCGGTGCCGGAGTCGTCGCCGTGGTACCAGTTCCGCAAGCCGTCGATGTTGAGCGCCGCCAGCAGCACCACGATGGTCAGCAGGACGAAGAGCGGCGTGCGCCACTCCAGGCCGCCCCGGCGCTTCGGCGGACGCGGGTTGCCCCAGGGATCGACCACCTGGAGCTTCGGCCTGCGGCCGAACCGGCGCTTGGGCGCGGCCGGGCCGTCATTGACCGAGCGGCGGCCGCCGGGGTCGACCGGCGGGGTGTGCTTCCACCGGGCGGTCAGCATCCGGGTGCGGCCGGACTGCTCCTTGACGGTGGCGCTCCTGACGAACTCGTCGTCGAGGACGAGGTCCGCGAACGGGTCCTTCCCGCCCGCTCCGGACGGGGCGGACCCGCCCGGCTCACCGCCCTCCGAGGGGCGCGGTTCTGGATCTTCGGCGATCGGCATCGCGCCAGTATGCCGACGGGGTGTGACGATTCATCGATCGGGGGCACACCCTGTGGTGAACTCGTGTGCGAAGTGCGGACGTTTACCCCATTTGCCCAGGTCGGGGAGGTGTGACCAGGGGCTCAGCCCTTGCCCCGGGCCTGCTTCACCGACCCCACCACCCCGGCGATCGCCAGCAGGATGCCGGCCGGGACGAGCGACTCGAAGAACGCGCCGAACAGGCCCGCGTCACCGAGGAACAACTGCGCCAGCGTGTTCAGCAGCAGCAGTCCGCCGGCTGCCGGGAGCGCCGACTGCCACGGGTGCTCGTCGGCCCACCGCCGCAGCCGCCGGTCTCCGGTGTCGCGCCGCAACTGGCCCCCCAGCGTGCCGACGAGGAAGAAGAAGAACAGACCCCAGCCGGCCGGTCCGGCCAGCATGCTCAGCGACCAGTGCCCGGTGATCGCGTCGATCCCCAGGGCCGTCGCCCCCACCACCGCACCGACCCCCGCGGCCGCCCGCCACGGGCCCATCGTCGCGGAGGCGACGGCGAGTTGCCGGTTCTCACGTCGGGACATTTCGTCGTGTGCCATGCCTTCACGGTGCTCCCGCGGACGGCCGGAGGCCATAGGGGAAACCCCCGAGTTTCTCCCTAGTCGCTCGGTAGGGGGGCCACAGCCGCCCGGCGGGGGGACCATGGGTCGGACGGTCCCGCCGCCCGGTGCCGCGCGGTGCGAGGATGGCGGCAGTACCGAGGTTAGGAGCGGCCATGGGCAGCAGCGCAGCACACGGACAGAAGATCGCCTTCCTGGGCACCGGCAAGATCGGCGAGGCCCTGCTCTCCGGTCTGCTGCGGGCCGGCAAGGACCCGGCGGACGTCCTGGTGACCGCCCGTCGGCCCGAGCGCGCCGCCGAACTGGCCGCCCGCCACGGCGTCGTGGCCGTTTCCAACACCGAGGCCGCCAAGCTCGCCGACACCCTGATCCTCGCCGTCAAGCCGCAGGACATGGGCGCCCTGCTGGAGGAACTCGCCCCGCACGTCAGCCCGGACCGGCTGGTGATCTCGGCCGCGGCCGGCATCCCCACCGCGTGGTTCGAGGACCGGCTGGCGGCCGGCACCCCGGTGGTCCGGGTGATGCCCAACACGCCCGTCCTGGTGGACGAGGGGATGAGCGTCATCTCCGGCGGCTCGCACGCCACCGAGGAGCACCTGGCGCGGGCCGAGGAGATCTTCAGCTCGGTCGGCAAGGCACTGCGGCTGCCCGAGGCCCAGCAGGACGCGGCCACCGCGCTCTCCGGCTCCGGCCCGGCCTACTTCTACTTCCTGGTCGAGGCGATGACGGACGCCGGTATCCTGCTCGGCCTGCCCCGGCAGGTGGCGCACGACCTGATCGTCCAGTCCGCGATCGGCGCCTCGGTGATGCTGCGCGACTCCGGCGAGCACCCGGTGAAGCTGCGCGAGGCCGTCACGTCCCCGGCGGGCACCACCATCGCGGCCATCCGCGAGCTGGAGAACCACGGCGTGCGGGCCGCGCTGCTGGGCGCCCTGGAGGCGGCCCGGGACCGCTCGCGCGAGCTGGCCTCCGGCGGGAAGTAGCCGTCCGGCAGGGGGCGCCGGCCGCCGGGTTAGGCTCGGCGGCATGGCCTACGACCTGGTGATCTTCGACAATGACGGCGTCCTGGTGGACAGCGAACCGCTCTCCAACCGGGTGCTGGCCGAGTACCTGACCGAACTCGGCTACCCGACGACGATCGAGGACTCCTACCGGGAGTTCATGGGCTGTGCCGCCCACCGCATCCACGACGTGATCGCCGAGCGGTACGACGGCGCGACGCTGCCCGCGGGCTTCGACGGCCTCTTCCACGGCCGGGTCTTCGACGCGTTCGGCACCGAACTCGTCGCCGTCCGGGGCGCGGAGGCGCTGCTGAAGGAGCTCCAGCAGCGCGCCGTGCCGTACTGCCTGGCCTCCTCGGCGCACCACGCGTGGATCCGCACCGCGCTCGATGTCACCGGCCTGCGCGGGCACTTCGCGCAGGAGCGGATATTCAGCGCGCAGGACGTCGGCGTCGGCAAGCCCGCGCCGGACCTGTTCCTGCACGCCGCCCGCACCCTCGGCGTCGACCCGTCGCGCTGCCTGGTGCTGGAGGACTCCCCGAACGGCGTGCTGGCCGCCCGCGCCGCCGGCATGGACGTGTACGGCTACACCGCGCTCACCGACCCGGCGAAGCTGACCGCCGCCGGGGCCACCGGGCTGATCGCCGACCTCGCCGAGGTGCCGACGCTGCTGGGCTGAGCGCGGCGCACTGATCGCGGAAAGCGCTGCACGCCCTCTCCCCAAAGTCCGCTCGGGCACCTACGCTCTCGCCGACATCGTCGTACCGGCCGGTAGCGAGGTTCCCGTATGAGCAGTACCGAGATCCCGCCCCGCCTGCGCGTCGGACGGGCCGCGCTCACCGCGAGCTTCCTGCTCCAGGGCACGACCTTCGCGCTGCTGGTCACCTGCATCCCGGAGATCCAGCACCGGTACGGGCTGAGCGACGGGCTCCTGCCGGTGTTCCTGGCCGCCGTGCCGATCCTCGCGGGCGTCGGCTCGATCACCTCCGAGCAGCTGGTGAAGCGCACCGGCGCGCGGGCCGTCCTGCGGGTCGTCCAGCCGGCCGTCTGCCTCAGTCTCGCGGGCGCCGGGCTGGGCGACACGCTCTGGCAACTCGCCCTCGCCCTGGGGGCGTTCGGGCTGCTGGTGGGGGCGCTGGACGCCAGTATGAACATGCTCGGGGTGGGGCTGCAGCACCGCTACGGCCGCTCGATCATGATCGGCTTCCATGCCGCGTTCAGCCTCGGTGGCATCCTCGGCGCGGCCGTCGCGGGCCTCGGCTCGCACTACGACCTCGGCCTGCCGGTGCTGTTCGCCACCGCCGCCGCGGTGATCGCCCCGCTCACCCTGCTGGTCGGCACCCTCCCCCAGCCTTCGGCCGGGGGGACTCCCACCGCCGGGCCCGCCGAACCCGGCGACGCCGTCCGGGAGGCCGCCGAGGCCGCCGCCCGCTCCATCCCGTGGCGGCCGCTGCTGCCGCTGTGCCTGGCGATGGCCTTCGCGTACATCGCGGACGCCTCGGTCTCCAACTACAGCGTCAAGTACCTGACCGACGTGCTGGGCAGCCCCGAGGACCTCGCCAAGCTCTCCTACCTCGGCTACATGGTGGCGATGCTGCTCGGCCGCGCCCTCGGCGACCGCGCGGTGCAGCGCTGGGGCGCCGTCCCGGTGGTCCGCGGCGGCGCGGCGCTGGCGGCCCTCGGCTTCGCGGCGGCCGCCGCCGCGCCCGCCGCGTGGGCGGGCATCGCCGGGTTCACGCTGCTCGGCCTCGGCATCTGCGCGATCATCCCGCAGGTGTTCGCGGCCGGCGGGAGGCTCTTCCCGGCCGATTCGGACGCCGCGGTGGCCCGGCTCAACCTCTTCAACTACGTGGGCTTCCTGATCGGTTCGCCGCTGGTCGGGGCGATCGCGGACGGCAGCTCGTACCGCTGGGCGCTGCTCGCCCCGATGGTCCTGGTGCTCGCCGTCCTCCCGCTCGCCGACCGCTTCGCCCCGGCCCCCGCGCTGACGCCCGTCGAGGCGTAGGGCGCCCTACGCCTCGCGGATCTCGTCCAGGGACTCCCCGAGGATCGCGCGGGCGCGGGTGAACCAGTCGCTCAGGACGGCGATCTCGTCCGGCGTGTAGTCGGCGAAGAGGGCGCCGACGCGCTCGTAGAACGGTCCGTAGACCTGGAGGATGCGCTCCTGCGCGTCGTCGGCCATCACCACCCGCACCCGGCGGCGGTCGGCCGGGTCGGTCTCCCGGTGCGCGTAGCCGGCCTTCTCCAGCCGGTTGAGCACGCCGGTGACGGCGCCGGTGGTGAGCTGGGCGCGCTCGGCGAGGTCGCCGGCGGCGAGCGCCTCGCCGGCCAGGGCGGCCTCGATGACGAAGCCGAGGCAGGTCAGGTCGGTGACGTTGAGCCCGAGCCGCGCGGCGATGTCCTGCTGCCCGAACTGCGCGAGCGCGATCATCCGGTCCATCGCGTAGAGCGCCTGCTCGGGCGTCGCCTGGGGGCGCGGCTTGCCCTTCACCCGGGATCTCCTTAGCATCTAAGTAACTTATCTCGTGAGATAAAACGTCTGCCCGGGGGTTCGAGCCCCGGCGAACCCGTCCATCACACCAAAAGAGGAGACATGGGCGCACACGGCGAACACGACATGGGCCACACGGTCGCGGGCTGGACCGGGTCCGTCATCGTGATCCTCGGCTCCGCGGTCGCGGGGGTGGCACTCGTGGCCGGCTCGGCTCCCGGCCTCTGGGCCGGCGGCCTGGTCGTCGCCCTCGGGCTGGTGACCACCTGGCTGCTCCACCTCGCCGGCTGGGGCAAGCCCACCGGCCCGCGCCCGCCCGAGCACCGGCACTGGCGCACCCCCGACCCGGCCGGCCGGCACGGCCACCCCGACTGCCTCGGCTGCCGCCTCGCCGGCCGCCGCACCGGCCGCGCGCCGGTACCCGCGCCCACGGCCACCGCCACCGCCACTGCGGCACCGGCTACCGACAGGCCCTAGGACTCGCCCCGGCCCGGCGGCGGCCCGCGGACCGCCACCCGCTACGGTGGAGGCCATGCCCGAAGCCGAGCGTGACCTCCCCTGCGGCCTGCACCTCTTCTGGGACGAGGCCGTCACCGCCTACGACTTCGGCCCCGGCCACCCGATGGACCCGACCCGGCTGGCCCTCACCATGCGCCTCGTCGAGGCCCTCGGGCTGGCGAGCGCGCCTGGCGTGAGCCTCAAGTCGGCGCCCCCGGCGGGCGATTCGACGCTGCACCTCGTGCACACCCGCGAGTACGTCGAGGCCGTCAAGTACGCCGCCGCCCACCCCGAGCGGCACGACCCCCGGCACGGGCTCGGCACCGACGACAACTGGGCCTTCCCGGCGGTGCATTCGGCCTCCGCCCTGATCGCGGGCCAGTCCGTCGCCGCCGCCGAGGCCGTCTGGCGCGGCGAGACCCCGCACGCCGTCAACTTCGCCGGCGGGCTGCACCACGCGATGCCCGCCAAGGCCTCCGGCTTCTGCATCTACAACGACCCGGCGCTCGCCATCGCCCGCCTGCTCGAACTCGGCGCCGAGCGCGTCGCGTACGTCGACGTGGACGTGCACCACGGCGACGGCGTCCAGCAGGCCTTCTGGAACGATCCCCGGGTGCTCACCATCTCCCTCCACGAGCACCCCGCCACGCTCTTCCCGCAGACCGGCTTCCCGACCGAGACCGGCGGCCCCGACGCCCCCGGCGGCGCAGCCAACCTGCCGCTCCCGGCCGGCACCGGCGACTCCGGCTGGCTGCGCGCGTTCCACGCCCTGGTGCCCGAACTCCTCGCCGCCTTCCGCCCCGAGGTCCTGGTCACCCAGCACGGCGCGGACACCCACCTGGAGGACCCGCTCGCCCACCTCGCCGTCACCGTCGACGCCCAGCGGCTGATCGCCGAGGAACTGCACGACCTCGCCCACCGGCACGCCCGCGGGCGCTGGGTCGCCACCGGCGGAGGCGGCTACGCCGTCGTGGACGTCGTCCCGCGCACCTGGACCCACCTCGTCGCCACCGCCGCCGGACGGCCCGTCGACCCGGCCACCGAGACCCCCGAACCGTGGCGCGCCGAGGTCTACCGCCGTACCCGTCGCCCCGCCCCGCTGCGCATGACCGACGGCGCGCGCCCGGTGTGGCGCGACTTCGACGCGGGATACGATCCGGCCGACCGCCTGGATCAGGCCATCCTCGCCAGCCGTCGCGCCGTCTTCCCCCACCACGGCCTGCTGGCCTGAAACCGGCGCCCCGGGTGCCTCCCGGGGCGGCCGTGCGCACGCCGCCTGCTACGAACCGCCGAGTGACTACGTACTGCAACAGGACTATCTCTCACCGTACGAGGACTGCGCTTCCCCCTCTTCCCACTGGTACCACCCATAACTACTCTGGGGATACACGTGTGCCGGTGGAGTCACCGGAGGGGAAGCCGGTGCCTTGCACACGGGTTAAGGGTCGGGTGATGGTCATGAGTTCCGGCGAACGGCCCCTGCAGGAAGTCGTCTTCCTGACCGTGGCGGAGGTTGCCGCGGTCATGCGGGTGTCCAAGATGACGGTGTACCGCCTGGTGCACAGCGGAGAGCTGCCGGCCATCCGGGTCGGACGGTCCTTCCGGGTGCCCCAGCAGGCGGTGCACGAGTACCTCAAGGAGTCCTACGTGAGGCTTGAGAGCGCGTAGGACCGGCGCGCGGGTGCGGGTCCGTGACCGTGGGCCCCGCACCCGTTTGCCGCAGATTTCCCGTGAGTTTCCCGGTCCAGGGGAGCACGATTACGGCCCTGGCGTCGCGGACGGTAGGCTAGGCCCTCCGTCAGTCGTATGGACTCCGTCTCTCACGGACGAGAGTCTCAGTGAGCGAGGGTTGTTCCGTGGGCTCTGTCATCAAGAAGCGTCGCAAGCGTATGGCCAAGAAGAAGCACCGCAAGCTTCTCAAGCGCACGCGCGTTCAGCGTCGCAACAAGAAGTAAGCGCCCCCGGCCGCGCCCTGCGCGCCGCGCGCTTCCATCGCCCGCCCGGGCCCGTAGTGGCCCGGGCGGGCGGTGTCGTTTCACGGCCCGGCGGGGCGGCGCGGTACGGTGCAGGCGGGGTTGGCCGGCCAGGGAAACGCTGCGAAATGGGGTGCGCTTTGGGCGTCGTCGTGCTCGTCACGGGTGTGGCCCGGCATCTCGGGGCCCGCTTCGTCGCCGAGGTCCGCCGCCGGCCCGACGTCGACCTGGTGGTCGGCGTCGACGTGCAGCCGCCCCGGCGCCCGGTCGAGGAGCCGGACGGTCCGGCCGCGCCGTACCGCTTCCACCAGCTCGACCTGCGCCGCCCGGCCGTCTCCCGGGTGATCGCCGAGCACCTGGTGGACACCGTCGTGCACCTCAGCGTCTCCGCCACCGGGCTGGGCTCCACCAACCGCTCCGCGGTGAAGGAGTCCAACGTGATCGGCACCATGCAACTGCTCGGCGCCTGCCAGAAGGCGCCGAGCGTGCGCCGGCTGGTGGTGAAGTCGACCACCGGCGTCTACGGTTCGGCGCCGCGGGACCCGGCCGTGTTCACCGAGCGGATCCAGCCGAAGAACCCGCCCGGCGGCGGCTTCGCCAAGGACGCCGCGGAGGTCGAGGGCTACGTCCGCGGCTTCGCCCGGCGCCGCCCGGACGTCGCGGTGACGGTCCTTCGCTTCGCCAACATCGTCGGCCCCGGTGCGGACACCCCGCTCAGCGAGTACTTCGCGCTGCCGGTGCTGCCGACCGTCCTCGGCTACGACCCCCGGCTCCAGTTCGTGCACGAGGACGACGCCGTCGCCGTGCTGTGCCGGGCGGCCGGCGAGGCCGAGCCGGGCACCGTCAACACCGGCACCTTCAACGTGGCCGGGGAGGGCGTCCTGCTGCTCTCCCAGTGCGCCCGCCGGCTCGGCCGGCCCACGTTGCCGCTGCTGCTGCCCGCGGTCAGCTGGATGGCCGGACTGGCCCGGCAGACCCGGCTGGTGGACGTCTCGTCCGAGCAGCTGCGGCTGCTCACCCACGGACGCGTGGTGGACACCACCCGGCTGCGGGAGACCTTCGGCTACCGTCCCGCGTTCACCACCCCGGCGGCCTTCGCCGACTTCGCCGCCGCCCGGGGCCCCGGCCTCCTGCCGCCCGAGCGGCTCGCCGCCGTCACCGACCGGCTGACCGGCCTGCTCGGCCCGGAGCCGGCCCCCGCCGCCCGCAACCGCACCGACCGCTTCACCCGCCCGAGGAGCTGAACCCGCCATGAGTGTCGCAGCCGAGAACGTGCCGGGCGAGGCCAAGGTCATCCCGATCGAGTCCGCGCCGAGTTGGACATCGCAGGACGCTCCGGCCCTGGCCGACCGGCTCGCCGAGGCCGTCGGCGGCGCGCTGTCCGGGCGGCTCGGCCCGGCCGCGACCCGGCTGTTCGGCAAGGGCTGGGAGAGCCGGGCCGCCGAGCGGCTGGCCTTCCTGCGCCGCCGCGTCACCGGCGACTACGAGGTGGACGAGTTCGGCTTCGACCGGGAGCTCACCGAGGAGGTGCTGCTCGGGCTGCTGCGCCCGCTGGCCGAGAAGTACTTCCGGATCGAGGTGCGCGGCGTCGAGCACATCCCGTCCGAGGGCGGCGCGCTGGTCGTCGCCAACCACTCCGGGACGATCCCGCTGGACGCCCTGATGACGCAGGTGGCCATTCACGACCACCACCCGAACCACCGGCACCTGCGGATGCTCGCCGCCGACCTGGTGTTCGTGCTGCCCGGCGTCAACGAGCTGGCCCGCAAGGCCGGTCACACGCTGGCCTGCAACGAGGACGCCCAGGCGCTGCTGGAGCGCGGCGAGGTCGTGGGGGTGTGGCCGGAGGGCTTCAAGGGCATCGGCAAGCCGTTCGCCGAGCGGTACAAGCTCCAGCGGTTCGGGCGCGGCGGGTTCGTCTCCTCGGCGCTGCGCGCGGGGGTGCCGATCGTGCCGTGCTCGATCGTCGGGGCGGAGGAGACGTACCCGATGATCGGCAACCTGAAGACGCTGGCCCGGCTGCTGGGCCTGCCGTACGTGCCGATCACGCCGACGTTCCCGTGGCTGGGCCCGCTCGGCGCGGTGCCGCTGCCGACGAAGTGGACGATCCAGTTCGGCGAGCCGATCGCGACCGACGGGTACCCGGCGGAGGCGGCGGACGATCCGATGCTGGTCTTCGACCTAGCGGACGAGGTGCGGGAGACGATCCAGCACACGCTCTACAAGCTGCTGGTGCAGCGGCGTTCGGTGTTCTTCTGACAGCTGTTCCGGCAACGGCCGAGGGCCCGGCGGGATCACCCCGTCGGGCCCTCGGCCGGCGTCCCGTCAGCTGCCGAGGATCCGCAGTCCGGGCAGCAGGCCCGGAACCAGCGGGGGCACGTCGACGCCCTGCTGCTGGCCGCCGGAGGCGGTGCTGGGCGAGGCGGACGGCTGCTGCTGGCCGCTGGGCGCCGCGTCGGTGCTGGGCGAGGGCTGCTTGGCGCCGGTGAGCCCGTTGGTGAGGTTGCCCACCAGCCCGTTGACGGCGTCGGGGGCGCTGCTGGGCAGGTTGCCCGGCAGGCCGCCGCCCTTGGCACCGGTGCCGTCGGGCGCGCTCGCCCCGGCGCCGGCCGGTGCGTGCTCGGTGCCGCCGGGCCGGCCGGCGCCCGCCGTGCCCGTGCCGCCGCCCCGGGCGGCGGCACCCGGCGTGGTGCCGGAGCCGTCGGCCGAGGCGGCGCCGGTGCCGCCGGGGTTCGGGCCGGTGGTGTCGCCGCCCGCTCCCGGGCCGGCCGGTCCACCGCCCGGGGCGGTGGGCTGGGCCAGGCGCAGGGGCGCGACGTCCTCGCTTATGTCGTCGAAGAGCTGGTTCACCAGGTGGGCCTGCGGGGTGAGTTGGGCGGGCAGCCGGCCCGCCAGCTCGGCCCAGCGGCCGTCCTCGTCGTGGGCGAAGCCGGCCAGGGCGCGCATCGGGTCGAGCGAGCCGTTGCTGCGGTAGACCGAGCGCAGCAGGTCGCGGCCCTTGAGGGCGTCGGCGTGCATGTCGTCCAGCGCGCGGCGGACCTGCTCGACGGTGCTCGGGCTGAGCGCGCTGCCGGCGTCGGTGCGGCCGACCAGGCTCTTGGCCTCCTTGAGCCGGGTCGCGGCGTTGTCGAGGAGCAGTTCGCCGCGCTCGGAGTCGGAGCCCGCGAGGTCGAGCCGGAGCCCTTCGAGGCCGCGCTTCATGCCGTACAGCGTGTCCCCGGGAAGGGCGCTGGTACTGGCGGCGGCGGCACCGGCGAGGCTGCCGACGGCGAGGCCGGCGACGAGTCCGCCGATCGCGAAGCGGCGGCTCCAGCGGCCGCGCGGGGCCGTTCGGACCGTGCGGTGCCGACGCTGGCGGGGCACCGCGATGCCCGGTCCGCCGGCGAAGGCCTGTTCGAACGCGGCCATCAGCTGGGCGCGTTGGACGGTCCGTACCTCCGGGTCGAGTGCCGGGTCGGGCAGTGTGCCCAACGCGCCCGCCAGGCCGACCAGTTCCGCCATCGCGGCGGACCTCTGGCCGGTGGTAGCGGTGTTGGCCGATTCGGCGTCGGCCGTGCCGCGTTGCTCTGCCTGGTGGGCCTCCAGCGCCTCGGCGAAGGCCTTCGCCCGTCGGTGCTCCAGCACGTTTGCCGTCACGGGCCACACCTCCCTTCGTCGTTGTCGACACCCCGGCCTGCCGGACGGTTGCCCCGGCGGGCCAAAGCCACTCCATCGGGTGACAGGTCGCAATTCGGCTTGACCGTCTGCCTGATGGTGACTTGCACGCTGGCCAACGAGCGGTGCGGGCGATCGGTTACGCACGGCTGATCATCGGACCGACCGTTCACCCGGACGTGTCGGTCCGCCACCGGTGGTGACGGCCGGACGGCGCCGGCCCGACGGGGCATCTCCCCGGCGCAACCGCGCGCGGCCGCCACGGCCGCCCGCCTCACCGCGCGTCGGGCGGGAGCAGGCGGGCCAGGGTGCGGACCGCTCGGTACTGCAGCGTCTTGATGGCGCCTTCGTTCTTGCCCATGATCCGTGCCGTCTCGGCCACCGAGAGCCCCTGCAGGAAGCGGAGCGTGACGCACTCCTGCTGCTGCGGGTTGAGCCGGCGCACCGCGTCGAGCAGGGCCGCGTTGGACAGCGACTCCAGCACCGACTCCTCGGGGCTGCGCTCGCACTCGTTGGAGTCGAGCATCTCGCCGGTGGTGACCTCCAGCCGGAAGCGGCTGGACTTGAAGTGGTCGGCGACCAGGTTGCGGGCGATCGTCACGAGCCACGCGCCGAAGTCGCGTCCCTGCCAGGTGAAGGTGCCGATCCGGCGCAGCGCGCGCAGGAACGTCTCGCTGGTGAGGTCCTCGGCGGTGGCCCGGCTGCCGACCCGGTAGTAGATGTACCGGTAGACGGTGTCCGCGTAGTGGTCGTAGAGCCGCCCGAAGGCCTCGCTCTCGCCGGCCTGGGCCCGCTCGACCAGCTCCATGATCGGGTTGTGCTCGGTCTCGTAGCCCGGGCTGGGCGCGGTGCGGGCCCGGCCGCGGCCGACGCCGCTGGTGCCGGTGCGGCCGCGGGAGCCGGTGCCGGCCGAGCCGGCCGCGGTGGTGCGCAGCGCGAGCCCGGGGGCCGGCTGGGGATCGAACGGCGCGCCGGCCGGGACGAGTTGGGGCGAGGCGGTGAGCTGGCTGCGGAGCAGGCTGCGCAACAGGTCGAGGCCGGTGGAAAGCTGCCGGGCGGTGACCGGGCGACCGCGGAGGCCGGTGCGGGGGCGCAGGGGGGACGACGGGCGGGAGGGTGCAGGCGCGTCGTTCCGGACGGGTGGGTACACGGGACTCCCAGAGGCAGAACTGTGGACGGATCACCTCCGCCTGCGCGGAGAGCACGCCTCCGCTGCCCGTTCGAGCGAGGCGTGCGGGTGACGTACATCCAGGAGAGAATAACGCTTTGTGCAATGACAGCTACACCCTGTGGTCGAAGTGGTCGGCTGGGATCCATTTCGCATGCATATTCGGCTGACACTGACCGATCGTGTCATCGTTCTTCCAGCTCAACGTGACCGAATGGGCGCCCAGGGTGACCGGTTCGGTGGTCTGGCGGGCGGTTTCCCTGCCCCGGGGCTCGGTAATCGCCGACTTTCCCGGTCTGGCGAACGATCAGAACCGGTCAGCGGGTGGCAAGTTCGGACAGCTGGGCCGAACGACCGTGCGGCAGGCCGGAGTTCGCTCGTACGAGGGGCCCGGACCTGCGGCCCTGTTGACGTCGGGTCACCCGCGAAGGGGAAGGCCGTGCGGGGGAGTTCGGAAGGTGCCGGACGCCGCCTCAGGTGCAGCTGCGGCGCCGGTGCAGCGCGACTCCGGCGGCCGTCGCGCCCGCGAGCACGCCGAGCGCGGCCGCGGCGGGCAGGCCGATCCGGGCCGCCTTCCGTCCGGTGCGGAAGTCCCGCACCCGCCAGCCCTGGGCGCGCGCGTGCCGGCGCAGCGCGCCGTCCGGGTTCACCACGTACGGGTGGCCGACCATCGAGAGCATCGGGATGTCGTTGGCCGAGTCGCTGTAGGCGGCGCAGCGGTCGAGGTCGAGCCGCTCGCGCCGGGCCAGCGCGGAGACCGCGGCCGCCTTGGCGGGGCCGTGCAGCAGCTCGCCGACCAGGCGGCCGGTGTAGAGCCCGTCGCGGGCCTCGGCGACGGTGCCGAGCGCGCCGGTCATGCCGAGCCGCCGGGCGATCACCCGGGCCACCTCCAGCGGCGCGGCGGTGACCAGCCAGACCCGTTGGCCGGCGTCGAGGTGCATCTGGACCAGGGCGCGGGTGCCGGGCCAGATCTTGTCGGCGACGACGTGCTCGAAGACCTCCTCGCAGAGCGCCTCCAGGTCGGCCGTCCGTTTGCCGGCGACGAGGCCGAGCGCGGTGTGCTGGGCGTCCGAGATGTGGTCCGGGTCCTCGGCGCCGTGCAGCCGGAACCAGGCCTGCTGCCAGGCGAAGCGGGCGATGTCGCGGCGGGTGAGGAAACCGTGCCGGTAGAGGCCGACGCCGAGGTAGAAGATGGCGGCGCCGCGCAGGATGGTGTTGTCGCAGTCGAAGAAGGCGGCGGCGTGCGGGTCGCCGGGCTCGGGGGTGTGGTTCCCCGCGGGCGCCTTGGGGGCCTTACCGGGTCTGCCGGTGGCCGGAGCCGGAGCTCCCGGGGGGCCGGCGACGGCCCCCGGAAGGGCTCCGGCCGGTGCGGGCTCGGCGCGCAGGGCGGCCTCCGCCGCCTCGGCCGCGGCCTCGCCCGCCAGGGCGGTCCGCTCGGTGGTGGAACGCCTTGCGTGGGTGAGCCTTCGGAGCACGGCCATGTCATCGAGCATAGCCAGCCGGGCGCGGAGCGGCCGTGACGACGCCGTGCCCGTGCGGTGAACACCGCGCTGCGCGGCCGGGCGCGGGGCCGGTGCGGGCGGGGCGCACAATGGCCGGGTGAGCCCACTGCTGCGACGTGACAAGAGCCCGAAGCCGTCCCCGGCGGACCGTACCGTGACCCTGGTCGGCAAGCCCGGGTGCCACCTGTGCGACGACGCCCGGGAGGTGATCGTCCGGGTGACGGGCGAACTGGGCGCGGCCTTCGAGGAGAAGGACATCACCCGGGACGAGGAGCTGTACCGCAAGTACTGGGAGCAGATCCCGGTGACCCTGATCGACGGCCGCCAGCACGACTTCTGGCGGGTCGACGAGCGCCGCCTGCGCGCCGCTCTGGGCGCCTGAAGCGAGCGCGGCGGGCGACTCGTCGGGGGTGCCCCGCACCGACTCCCGGCCCGCCCCGTCGACCGGCGGGGGCGAGTCACCGAATCGTTGCCAAATGCACTCCGATCCGGCGTGCGTCGGAGCGTGTCCGTCGGCTTACGATCGAACTCGTTTGCGCCCGTGGGGGGCTGAGCACACGAGGAGTGCCGCCATGCTTCCCGGCCCGACCCCTGGGACGCCCGAGGTCCCGCAGGCCCCGCAGGGTCCGAGGGGCTTCGCCGTGGTGGACGTGGAGGCGACCGGCCGCAGCCCGTGGCGGCACCGGGTGGTCGAGATCGCGGTGGTCCTGCTGGACGGCGAGCTGCGCCCGGAGGGCGAGTTCGCCACCCTGCTCGACCCGCTGGGCCCGGTCGGCCCGACCCACGTGCACCGGATAAGCCAGACGGACGTCGAGGGCGCCCCGCGCTTCCGGGAGATCGCGCCGCGGCTGCTGGAGCTGCTGGCCGGCCGGGTGCTGGTGGGGCACCACGTGAGCTGCGACCACGCGTTCCTGGACCGCGAGTTCGCCCGCATCGGGGTGCCGCTGCCGCCCGTCCCGCTGTTGTGCACGATGCGGTTGGCCCGCGCCCACCTGCCGGAGGCCCGCGGCCACGGCCTGGCGGCCTGCGTGCAGGCGGCCGGTCTCGGCTGGTACCCGGCGCACACCGCGCTCGGCGACGCCCGGGTGACGGCCGAACTGCTGCGGCACTGCGTGGGCGTCCCGGGCCGCCCGTCGGACGACCGGGCGCCGGACGACGTGGAGGGGGTGCTCCACGAGGCGGCCCGGGTGCCGTGGCCGCGGCTGGGCCGGGCCCGCCCCCGCCCGTTCGGGGCGGCCGTCCCGCTGCTGCGCCGGGAGGCGCCGTACGGCCCGTGGCTGCCAGGGGTACCGGCCCCGGCGGTGGTGCTGACGGAGTGCGGTGCTATGGGCTCGACGGCGTGATGCGCATCACTGTGCGGGGACAAAACGGACACCATCTTTGTGCACACGTTCACAAACGCATAGCCTGGCTGTCAAAGCCCAGCTTCACCCACAGGAGCACCGTGGCAATCGGCCGATCACCACAGAGCAGTTCGCAGACGCCCGAGCAGGGCGCCGCGCGCCGACCCTCGCGTGCCCGGGGCATCCCGGAGGCGACCGTCGCCCGCCTGCCCCTCTACCTGCGAGCCCTCACCGCGCTCTCCGAGCGCTCGGTGCCGACCGTCTCCTCCGAGGAGCTGGCCGCCGCGGCCGGCGTCAACTCGGCCAAGCTGCGCAAGGACTTCTCCTACCTCGGCTCCTACGGCACCCGCGGCGTCGGCTACGACGTCGAGTACCTCGTCTACCAGATCTCCCGCGAGCTCGGCCTGACCCAGGACTGGCCGGTCGTCATCGTCGGCATCGGGAACCTCGGCCACGCCCTCGCCAACTACGGCGGCTTCGCCTCGCGCGGCTTCCGGGTGGCCGCCCTGCTGGACGCCGACCCGAACGTCGTCGGCTCCACCGCGGCCGGACTTCCGGTGCGCCACATGGACGAGCTGGAGTCGATCGTCGAGAGCCAGCACGTCTCGATCGGCGTCATCACCACCCCGCCCGGTGCCGCCCAGCAGGTCTGCGACCGCCTGGTCGAGGCCGGCGTCACCAGTATCCTCAACTTCGCCCCGACCGTGCTGACCGTGCCGGACGGCGTGGACGTGCGCAAGGTGGACCTCTCCATCGAGCTGCAGATCCTGGCCTTCCACGAGCAGCGCAAGGCCGGCGAGGAGCCCGACCGCACCGAGTCGGTGCTGGACCGCGCCCCGGGCCCGGTCCGCGCCGCGGCGGCCAAGCTGCGCCGCGCGGCCGGCGGCAACGGCAAGGGCCGTGCCGAGGCCGTGGCCAAGGAGCAGGCCGAGCAGGCCAAGGGCAAGACCGCCAAGGGCGGCGAGGGCGACCTGTCCGCGGTGATGCCCGCATGAACGGCGTTGTCTCCATGAGCAGTGAGAACCGTGGCACCAGGGGGCGGGCGTGAGTCTTCTCGTCGTAGGACTGAGCCACCGGACGGCCCCGGTCGGCGTGCTGGAGCGCGCCGCGCTGACCAGTGACGCGCCGACCCGGCTGCTGCACGACGCGGCGGCCACCGCGACCGTCGCCGAGGCCGCGCTGCTCAACACCTGCAACCGGATCGAGCTGTACGCGGACGTCGACAAGTTCCACGCCGGCGTCGCCGAGCTGTCGCTGCTGCTGGCCCACCACAGCGGGGTGGACCTGGAGGAGCTGACCGCCCACCTGTACGTCCACTACGAGGACCGCGCCGTCCACCACCTCTTCTCGGTGGCCTGCGGCCTGGACTCGATGGTCGTCGGCGAGGGCCAGATCCTCGGCCAGCTGCGCGACGCGCTGGCCAAGGCCCAGGAGGAGCACACCGCCGGGCGCGGCCTGAACGAGCTGTTCCAGCAGGCGCTGCGGGTCGGCAAGCGGGCGCACAGCGAGACCGGCATCGACAAGGCCGGCCAGTCGCTGGTGACCTTCGGCCTGGAACAGGTCGCGGCCGGGGCGGGCGAGATCGCCGGCAAGCGGGCCCTGGTGGTCGGCGCCGGCTCGATGAGCTCGCTGGCCGCCGCGACCCTGGTCCGCTGCGGCGTCACCGACCTGCTGGTCGCCAACCGGACGCCCGCGCGCGCCGAGCGCCTGGTCGAGATCCTCGGCCCGGCCGTGGCCCGCACCCTGGACCTGGCCAAGGTGCCGCAGGCGCTGGCCGACGTCGACCTGGTGATCTCCTGCACCGGCGCGGCCGGCGTGGTGATCCGTGCCGAGGACGTCGCCGCCGCGGTCGCCCTGCGCCGGTCCGACCAGCCGCTCGCCCTGCTCGACCTCGCCATGCCGCGCGACGTCGACCACGCCGTGCACGAGCTGCCCGGCGCCCTGCTGGTCGACCTGGAGAGCCTCTCGCACGCGCACGCCGCCAGCCCCGGCGCGGGCGACGTGGACGCCGTCACCCGGATCGTCGCGGACGAGGTCAGCGCGTTCGGCGCCGCCCAGCGGGCCGCCCGGATCGCGCCGACCGTCGTCGCGCTGCGGGCGATGGCCTCCGACGTCGTCGCCGCCGAGCTCGGCCGGCTGGACTCCCGGCTGCCGGACCTGGACCAGCGCTCGCGCGCGGAGATCACCCAGACCGTCCGGCGCGTCGTCGACAAGCTCCTGCACGCGCCGACCGTGCGCGTCAAGCAGCTCGCCGCCGAGCCCGGCGGTGCCTCCTACGCGGACGCCCTGCGCGAACTGTTCGACCTCGACCCGGCGGCCGTGCACGCCGTGTCGGGCACGCCCGTCGGCGGCCGGCCCCAGCCCTCGGGCGGGAGCGCCGGATGAACCGTCAGCCATCCCACGAGTACCACCGGGACGATCACCTCATGAATGGTCAACCGATCACGGAGCAGGCTCCGGCCGCCACCGCACTGCGGCTCGGCACCCGGCGCAGCGCGCTCGCCATGGCCCAGTCGGGCATGGTCGCCCGCGAGGTGACCAGGCTCACCGGGCGCGCTGTCGAGCTGGTCGAGATCACCACCTACGGCGACACCTCGCGCGAGGCACTGGCCCAGATCGGCGGGACCGGCGTGTTCGTCTCCGCGCTGCGCGACGCGCTGCTGGAGGGCCGGATCGACTTCGCCGTGCACTCGCTGAAGGACCTGCCCACCGCCGCGCCCGAGGGCCTGGTGCTGGCCGCCGTTCCCGAGCGCGAGGACGTCCGCGACGCCCTGGTCGCCCGCGAGGGCCTGGCCCTGGACGAGCTGGTGGAGAAGCTGGCCGGCGCCGGCCGCCCGGCCCGCATCGGCACCGGCTCCCCGCGCCGGATGGCCCAGCTGAACGCCTGGGCCGCCGCCCGCGGCGCCGCCCTGGAGACCGTCGCGATCCGCGGCAACGTGGACACCCGGATCGGCTACGTCACCAACGGCGAGCTGGACGCCGTGGTGCTCGCGACCGCCGGCCTGAACCGGCTCGGCCGCAGCGCCGAGATTTCCCAGCACCTCGACCCCGAGCTGATGATCCCGGCCCCCGGCCAGGGCGCGCTCGCGATCGAGTGCACCACCGGCAACACCGAACTCACCGCCGCGCTCGCCGCCCTCGACCACGCCCCCACGCGGGTCGCGGTGGCCGCCGAGCGCGCGCTGCTGGCCGCCCTGGAGGCCGGCTGCTCGGCGCCGGTGGCCGGGCTGGCCACCTGGGGCCGGCCGAACGAACTGCGGCTGGAGGGCGTGGTCGCCACCACCGACGGCGCCACCCTGCTGAAGATGTCCGCCAACGGTCCGATCGTCCTCGACGAGACCGCCGAGCAGCAGGCGACGGCCCTCGGCCGCGCGCTGGCCGCCCGGCTGCTCGACGCGGGCGCGGCCGCCCTGATGGGGGAGCGAGCCCGATGAGCCCCACCGCCGCCACCGACACCCCGTTCCCGGCCGGCCAGTCCGCCGACGGACGGTGCACCTTCCTGGGCGCGGGCCCCGGGGACCCGGGGCTGCTGACCCTGCGCGCGGTCGAGGTGCTGTCCTCGGCCGACGTCCTGGTCGCCGACCCGCTGACCGCCGCCGCCGTGCGCAGCCACTGCCCGGCCGGCGTGCAGGTGCACACCCCGGGCGCCGAGGGCGCCGGGTTCGACCTGGCCAAGCTGGTCGCCGAGGCCGTTCGGGCCGGCAAGCACGTGGTCCGCACCGTCGACGGCGACCCGGGCCTGGACGGCTGCGCCGCCGAGGAGATGCTCAACTGCGCGGGCGACGGGATCGCCTTCGAGGTGGTCCCGGGCGTCGCCCAGTCGGTCGGCGTGCCGGCCTACGCCGGTGTCCCGCTGCGCGGCTCCGCCGGTACGGACGTCCGCTTCGTCGACGGCGCGGCGCTGCTGGCCGGCGGCCCGGTCGACCTGGGCGCGCCGGAGACCACCCTGGTGGTCCGCACGACGCTGGGCCAGCTGCCCGCCACCGCCGGCGCGCTGGTCTCGGGCGGCCGCAAGCCGGAGGCGGCGCTGAGCGCGACGCTCTCCGGCACCACCACGCGCCAGCGCACCTTCACCTCGACGCTGTCCGGCATCGCGGCCGACCTGAAGGCCGCCCGGGTGCTGCCCTCGCCGGTCTCCGCCCCGGTCGACCCGGCCACCTCGGTGATAGCCGTGGTGGGCGAGCAGGTCGTCCACCGCGCCTCGCACTCGTGGTTCGAGACCAAGCCGCTGTTCGGCTGGAACGTCCTCGTGCCGCGCACCAAGGAGCAGGCCCACGGGCTGTCCGAGCAGCTGCGCTCGTACGGCGCGGTACCGCAGGAGGTGCCGACCATCGCGGTCGAGCCGCCGCGCACCCCGCAGCAGATGGAACGGGCCATCAAGGGCCTGGTGACCGGCCGCTACGAGTGGATCGCCTTCACCTCGGTGAACGCCGTCCGCGCGGTCCGGGAGAAGTTCGAGGAGTACGGCCTGGACGCCCGCGCGTTCGCCGGCATCAAGGTCGCGGCGGTCGGCGAGACCACCGCGCAGGCCCTGGTGGACTTCGGCGTGAAGCCGGACCTGGTGCCCTCCGGGGAGCAGTCCGCGGCCGGCCTGCTGGAGGACTGGCCGCCCTACGACCCGGTGTTCGACCCGATCGACCGGGTGCTGCTGCCGCGCGCCGACATCGCCACCGAGACCCTGGTGGCCGGCCTGGTCGAGCTCGGCTGGGAGGTCGACGACGTGACGGCGTACCGGACGGTGCGCGCCTCGCCGCCGCCGGCCGAGACCCGCGAGGCGATCAAGGGCGGCGGCTTCGACGCGGTGCTCTTCACCTCGTCCTCGACCGTGCGCAACCTGGTCGGCATCGCCGGCAAGCCGCACAACGTCACGGTCATCGCCTGCATCGGCCCGGCCACCGCCAAGACCGCCGAGGAGCACGGCCTGCGGGTCGACGTGATGGCCCCGGCCCCGTCGGCGGCCGCGCTGGCCCAGGCGCTGGCAGACTTCGGGGCCAGGCGCCGCGATGCCGCGACCGCCGCCGGTGAGCCGGTCTACCGGCCCAGCGAGCGCCGTCCGGGCTCGCGCCGCAAGGCCCGCTGACCCCTTTTCGGGACCCGGGGGCGACGATCCAGTCGCCCCCGGCGCTGCACCACCGTTCGGAGAGAGAAGCCGTGTCCGCTGAATTCCCGTACGTTCGCCCCCGCCGGCTGCGCCAGAGCCCGGCGATGCGCCGCCTGGTCGCCGAGACCCGGCTGCACCCGGCGGAGCTGATCCTGCCGCTGTTCGTCCGCGAGGGCGTCAGCGAGCCCGTCCCGGTCCCCTCGATGCCGGGCGTCGTCCAGCACACCCGGGACACCCTGCGCAAGGCCGTGGTCGAGGCGGCCGAGGCCGGCCTGGGCGGCGTCATGCTGTTCGGCGTGCCGGCGACGCAGGACGCCGTCGGCAGCGAGGGCACCAACCCGGACGGCATCCTCCAGCAGGCGATCCGGGACGTGGTCTCTGAGGTCGGCGACGCCCTGGTGGTCATGTCCGACCTTTGCCTGGACGAGTACACCGACCACGGCCACTGCGGCGTGCTGGCCGCCGACGGCAGCGTGGACAACGACGCCACTCTGGAGCGGTACGCCGAGATGGCCCGCGTGCAGGCCGACGCCGGCGTCCACCTGGTCGGCCCGTCCGGGATGATGGACGGCCAGATCGCGGTGGTCCGCAGGGCGCTGGACGAGGCCGGGCACCAGGACGTGGGCATCCTCGCCTACACCGCCAAGTACGCCTCGGCGTTCTACGGCCCGTTCCGCGAGGCCGTCGGCTCCTCGCTCAAGGGCGACCGCAAGACCTACCAGCAGGACCCGGCCAACGCCCGCGAGTCGCTGCGCGAGCTGGAGCAGGACCTCGCCGAGGGCGCCGACCTGGTGATGGTCAAGCCCGCCATGGCCTACCTGGACATCCTGCGCCAGGTCGCCGACGCCTCCCCGGTACCGGTCGCCGCGTACCAGGTGTCCGGCGAGTACGCGATGGTCGAGGCCGCGGCGGCGAACGGCTGGATCGACCGGGAGCGGATGATCATGGAGACGCTCACCTCGATCCGCCGGGCGGGCGCCGGGCAGATCCTGACCTACTGGGCGGTCGAGGCCGCCGCGATGCTCACGTAGTCACCGCTGCACGGCCAAAGGCCGGGTCCCTCCACCGAGGAGGGCCCGGCCTTTGGCCGCTGTGCCTACTCGGAGTCGTGGATGTGGGCGAAGCCCTCCACGCCGCCGGCCAGGCGCTCGGCGGTGGCGGCGCCCCAGCCCTCACCGCCGGTGGCGATGTGCGAGGTGTGGGCGACGGCCGCCCACCGCTCGGCCGCGAACACCGGGTCCGCCGAGGCGATGCCCTCGCGACCGCCCGCCAGGCCCACGTGCGCGAACGCCGGGGTGGCGGCACCCGCGAGCGCGAGCGCGGCGGTGGCGGTCAGCGCGGCCTTGGCCAGCTTGCTCTTCATGGTTCTGCCCTCTCTTCGGGAGCGCCTCGGCCGGCGCTCCGCCTCTGACACGTGATCACTCCCGGCCGTCCGGTCCACCGCCCCACACGCCGGACCGGACGGCCGTTCACCCGGCCGGACCGCACCCGTTCGGCGGCCCGCCGGACACCTCGTCCGTACAGCCCGGAGGGCCCGGGGAGACCAACCTCCCCAGGCCCTCCGTCCGTGCCGTGCCCCTGGATCAGCCGATCAGGTGCGAGACACCCGCGTCGCCCGAGGACTGGGTGTTCTGGCCGACGTTGCAGATCTGCTTCGGGGTGCTGTTCAGGATCGGCACCTCGATCGGAACCGCGGCGCCGGCGGCGGTGAGAGCGATGTTGTGGATCTCGGGCAGGCAGATGTTCGGGTTGTCCAGGGTGTGGAAGTTCGGGCTGCCGTTGCCGTGGGTGCCGGTCTGGTTGGTGCCGCCGTTGCCCTGGACCGTCGTGGCGGCGCCGTCCGAGTCGGCGATGGCGGAGGCCGAGCCGGCGGACATCGCGATGGCGGCGGCGGCCAGGCCGGCGGCGGCGAGGGACTTCTTGATCATTTCCGGTTTTCCTCTCGAGGGGTGAATCGGGGAACGATTCGAAGGGTGGTTCAGGGGGCCTGCGGGGGAGTGCGGTTCTGGGGGGCGTCAGCCGACCAGGTGGGAGACGCCGGCGTCGCCGTGGCTCTGGGTGCCCTGGCCCTGGGTGCAGTACTGCCTGCCACCGCTGTTGGCGATCGGGATCTCGACCGGGAGCGCGATGCCGGCGCCGCTGACGGCGATGTTGTGGATCTCGGGCAGGCAGATGTTCGCGTTGTCCAGGAAGTGGAAGTTCGGGCTGTTGTTCCCGACGGTGCCGGTGAAGTTGGTGCCGCCGTTGCCCTCGATGGAGGCGGCGGCGCCGTCCGCGTCACCGATGGCAGCGGCCGGCGCGGCGGCGGCGGCCAGCGCGGCGACGGCCAGGCCGGCGGCGGCGAAGGACTTCTGGATCATGGGGAGATCCCTCTCTGAAATTCTCTCTTGGTTTCCGTGCGCACAACGCGTAGAACGCTCAGACCCGGTCTGCAGTCACTGACGTCCAGATCAAAGAATGACGGCACGGAAGGTTACGGGGATTTTTGAAAAGAGTCCGGGAGGCGCGTCCGGGAATGGTTTGCGGTCGGATTATTAGGCCGAATTGGTTAATCTCCGCAATCCGCACTCCAGCTCACTCGTTGAGACAGATTGCTTTCCGGCTGCGGCACCCCGGTATCGCAGCCGACCCCCCTCAGAAGCTTCCCAGGACGGACAGGCGGAACGGTGAAAAGCATGAAGTTCTCCAAGCGGGCCGGCGCGATGCTGCTGGCGGTCGGTGCGGGCATGCTCGCCTCCCAGGGGTCGGCCTGCGCCGCCCCGGTCGGCCTCGACCAGGTCGGGGCCCTGGAGGACGGGCTGGTCACCCGGGAGGTCCCCGCGGACATCCCGCTCGCTCCGCTCGGCAGCCACGTCAAGGCGGGCATCCCGACCTCGCTGGTCATGCCGTCGGCACCGGGCAGGACCACCGGCACCGAGCTGATCCCGGACCGGCTGATCCCCGAGCTGCGCACCGGCGAGGTGGGCCCGGGCGCCAAGGCCGAACTGCCCGTCCCGCTGGTGGACGAGAGCACGGACCTCGGCAGGATGGTCCTGGACGCCCCGGCCGCGCCGCTGCGCGCCGACACCCCGGGGCTGGCCCTCGGCAAGCCGCTGTCGCTCGCCCAGGACGGCACCGGCCAGCTGGCCGACGGCCGCCTGAAGGTGGACGAGGTGGACCCGCGGCTGGTCACCGGCGCGGTGCAGGCGGTGCCGGGCGCCAAGGCCACCCTCGGCGACGAGGACCACCGGATCTCCGTCACCGACAAGGTGAGGGACCTGGCCGCGACCACCACGGCCACCTCCACCGGCGTCGTGCAGCAGACCGGGCTGGCGGGCCTGACGCAGCTCTGAGCCGCCCGCACGCACGAGAGCCCGGCACCCCGTACGAGACGGAAGGAGCCGGGCTCTCGTCCGCGGGGGCTCAGCCCGGCAGGACGCCGGTCAGCCCGCCGACCAGCGGGAGGTCCTTGACGCCGCCGCCCGCGCTCAGCGGGTTGGTCACCGTGCCGGTGCCGACCGGTGCGAGGCCCTGGTCGGGCTGGACGGTCGCGCCGTTGTTGAGCACGTCGGCCGAGGAGTTCGCCCACGGGTCCAGCCGCAGGCCCTTGATCGGCGCGACGCCGTAGCCGAGGCCGGAGGTCGTCCCCTTCAGCGCCTGGCCGACGTCGGTCTTCGCCAGTGTGGCGGGGCTGCCCCCGGGCGCCGGGTGCGCGGTGGTCGCGGCCTGCGCCGAGCCCGCGCCGAGCAGCACCGCGGTGCCGACGGCGGCGACGAGGCCGGCCCCGCTCTTCTTCGAAACCATCGAAACCATGTGGAATCACCCTTCGGTGGATCGGGGCCCCGGTCGGCCACCGGCCGTCCGGGGATGCCGAACTGCCCCCCGGCCGGCTGGACGGGGGGCAGGACGGTCGGAGCGTGTGCCGATCAGGGGCAGTCGTCCTCGGGCTTCGGGTGCACCTCCACGTTGGCGCAGCTGTTGCCGAAGGCCGGGTTCAGCAGGCCGGTGGCGCCGAGGGTGTTGCCGCACAGGTTGAGCGGGATGTGCACCGGGATCTGGATCTGGTTGCCGGAAACGACACCGGGGGAGCCGGCGGCCACGCCCTCCGCGCTCGAGCTGGCGGCGGCGGAGCCCGCCGCGCCCAGTACCAGGCCGGCAGCGGCGGTTGAGAGGACAGCGACCTTCTTCACGTTCTGCATGGGGGTTGATCTCCTCGATCACACACGGGTGGAGCGTGCCGCGCCCCGGCGCTGCGGAGCGCGGCACGGGCTCGGTGAGTCGGCGGTCGCCGCAGCGGCGACCGCCGGGTCAGCCGAGGTTGGCGCAGTGGTTGCCGAAGGCCGGGTTCAGCAGGCCGGTGGCGCCGAGGGTGTTGCCGCACAGGTTGAGCGGGATGTGCACCGGGATCTGGATCTGGTTGCCGGA
>NZ_JBSFGU010000015.1:157542-175454 GCF_053596725.1 Kitasatospora sp. NPDC001660
GGAGAGCACGCCGGGGGAGCCCGCGGCGACACCCTCGGCGCCGGAGCTGGCGAACGCACCGCCGGCCGCGCCGAGAACCAGACCGGTGGCGGCCAACGACAGGACGGCCTTCTTGAGGTTACGCATGTTCTTTCCTCCGTTTTCTGCCCGACGGATGGGAAATGTCGGGAGCCGGGCGAGCCGGAATTCTCGCCCGCTGGCTTCTGGGATTGCCGTGCTCGTCACTCCGTCGGCGTATTCCGGCGTGCTCCGCCCATGGCTCGGGCGGGGCCGCAGCCGCCGTGTCGCGGCGCCTCGCGGACCTTTCCCGCACGGCGGGGAAAGGTCCGGACAAAGGCGCGACCAGGGGGAATTCCCGGTCAGGCGTTGAGGCAGTGGTTGCCGAACGCCGGGTTCAGGAGTCCCGCCCCGTCGACCGAGTTGCCGCACAGGTTGATCGGGATGTCCACGGGGATCTGCACGGAGTTGCCCGACACCACGCCGGCCGATCCAACCGCGACACCCTCGGCGGAGGCGCCGTGCAGGTGGTGGGCGGACGCGGCGCCGGCGCCGGCGGCGAGCAGGGCGGCGGTGGCCGCGGTGCCGACGACGCCGTGGGCGAGCTTGCGCATGAGCGGTACTCGATTCGTGTGTAGGGGCGGATGGAGCGTGTTCCGCCTGGGAGAACGAGGCGGGGATCGAGGGGAAACGGTCGGGTCCGCTGATCACCCGAATGCCGGTCACCCGGCCCCGATGGGCCACTCGGGTGACATGGAGTGCGTCATCGCAACCGCTTCAGGCGGGTCTCGTTCTAGATGTCGCACTCCCCGTGCATCTCTGTTGAACAGTCAGGAGGCTCCTATGAGCATCAAGAAGACGGCCGCTGTCGGTGTCGCCGTGGTGGGCATCGTGGCCGTCGGCGCCGGTACCGCGATGGCCAGCTCCGAGGCCGAGGGCGTCGCCGCGGGTTCCCCCGGTGTCATCTCCGGCAACCAGATCCAGATCCCGGTGCACATCCCGCTCAACCTGTGCGGCAACACCGTCGACGCCGCCGGCCTGCTGAACCCGGCCTTCGGCAACCACTGCGCCAACGTGGGCTGAGGCCGCACCCGGTTCGGCCGGGTCGAGCCGCCGCTGCACGCCTCCCTCCTGGGGCGTGAGGCGGCGGCTCTTTCGTGTGTCCGCAGAGCTGCCCGACCGCCGGCTTCCGCCGCTGTCACAAGCCTTGTTGCGTTACTTGTCAGTACCTAGAATGTGAGACCTGCTCACCTTTCTTGCTCCGCGCCGCTCGGCGCCCCCAGCCGGGCGGCTCCCCCCACCCCCCGCAAGGAGTCGCGTGTGATCAGGTCACGACTGTCGGCGGCGCGCAGAACCGGAATGGTGGCGCGCCGCTCCCCGTACGGCGCGCTGCTCGCCACCGGCGTCCTCGTCGCCACCCTCGGCCTGGCCGGCGCACCCGCCGCCCTCGCCGACCCGGCCCCCGCGGCCGACGGCGCCCGCCCGGCCGCGATCGTCGCCCTCGGCGACAGCGCCATCTCCGGTGAGGGCGCCGGCACCGACACCGGGGACGGCTACTTCCCGGACACCGACACCCCCGCCAACTACTGCCACCGGCACCCGAAGTCGGAGATATTCGTCACCGACATCCCCGGCGTCACCCCGATCGACCTCGCCTGCTCCGGTGCCCAGACCGGCGACCTGGTCAGCGACCCGGAACTGGCCAAGACCACCGGTGCCGGCAGCGGCGACTTCGGCGAGCCCAAGCAGGACGTCAAACTCGCCGACACGGCCGGCAAGTTCGACGTCAAGATGGTCGTCGTCACGATCGGTGCCAACGACGACTTCGACTTCAGCGGGATCATGATGCACTGTCTCGCGCAGTACTTCCCGATCCCGAAGAACCAGGGCTGCCGGGACACCATCGGCAGCGCCGACATCGCCCAGCGGGCCAAGCGCGTCCAGCCCAAGGTCGTCGCCGCGCTGCAGGACATCCGGCAGACCATGCGCCGGGCCGGGTACGCGGACTCCTCGTACCAGCTGGTCTACCAGTCGTACTTCAACCCGATCACCCCGGACATCCGGCGCAACGACTACTTCGGCAAGATCGCCGACGGCTGCCCGGCCTTCCCCGAGGACCTGGCCTGGGGGCACAACTGGGTGGTCCCGACGTTCAGCGACGCGCTCCGCTCGGCGGCCGAACAGGTGCCCGGCGTCCGGTACCTGGACCAGCGGCGGGTCGCCTTCGGGCACGAGGTCTGCGCCGAGTGGACCAGCTCCCCGTACGAGTACACCAACGGGGACGTCATCAACCTCTCCGAGTGGGCGCGCAACGGCTGCGACTCGCAGATCGGCATCCCCGGCCTGTGCATGAACATGGTCCGCCAGTCGTACCACCTGCGCGTCGCCGGCTACCGCGGTGAGGGCGTCTGCCTCGGCCAGTTCTTCGCCCGGCCCGACCAGTCGGAGGCCTACTGCACGCTCAACCAGCAGAACACCACGTCCATCCAGCCGCTCACCCCGGGGCAGCCGTTCGGCGACGTCCCCGAGGACGGCGCCTGGTACCAACTGACCAACGCGGCCACCGGCAACGCGCTCGACCTCACCGGCGGCGGCACCTACGGCGACGCGACCAACGGCCGGGCCGCGATCAACTACCCGGCCACCGGCGGGCTCAACCAGTCCTTCGTCCTGGAGGCGAGGACAGGCGGCGCCTACGAGCTCGACTTCAGCGGCAACCGGGACATGTGCCTGGACGCCAACGCCGCGTCCACCGCCGTCGGCACCCGGATCCAGCAGTGGAACTGCAACGGCGGCGGCAACCAGCACTGGGTGTTCGAGCCGGCCGGCGGCGGCCGCTACACGGTCGCCGACTCCCAGGACCAGAGCAAGGTGCTCACCGCCGGAAGCGGCCTCGACGCGCAGGGCGACCCGCTCGTCGTGCTCGCGACCGGCACCGGCGCGGCCGACCAGCTCTGGCAGCTCACCAAGCTCGGCACCGTCCACCTCCACGGCTGACGCCGCCGCGCCCCCGGTCCGCCGCCGTCCGCCGCCCTCGCGGCGGGCGGCGGCGGACCCGCCGCCCCGGGCCGGGCGGGACCGGTGTCGTAGGCTCACACGATGCCGCCGCGTTCGCAGGCGCGCCGACCACGAGCCGGGCGGGGAGAGCCACAGCAGATGAGCACGGCATCGAGCACCGAGTCGTCCAGCGCCGAACCCGGTGCGCCGACGCCTCCGGTGGTGACGGACGAACGGCCGGAGCCGGAACGCCGCGCCGCCCCGGGCCGCTTCGGCGCCCTGATGGACCGCTTCACGCCCGCGCTCGGCGCGTACGCGGTGGTCAAGGCCACCGGCCTGACCGTCTTCATGATGTTGCTGGCCCACACCGGGGACTACCTCAAGAAGGACCCGGGCCGCGGCGGCGGCGCCCAGCCCTGGGACGTGCTCGGCACCTGGGACGGCATCTGGTACCAGCGGATCGCCGAGAACGGCTACGACCCGCAGCTGATCCCGCTGCACGGCTTCCCGCTGGCCAGCTACTACGAGAACTCGGCGGCCTTCTTCCCGCTCTACCCGTGGCTGATGCGGCTGGTCGGCGCGGTCACCGGGCTCGGCCCGTACGGCTGCGGCATCGTCGTCTCGGTGCTCGCCTCGTTCGTCGCGGCGGCCGGCATCTTCGCGGTCGCCGAGCGGCTCGGCGGCCGGCGGGCTGGTGTGACCGCCGCGGTGATCTGGGGCCTGTTCCCGGGCTCCGGCGTCGAGTGGGCGGTCTACTCGGACTCGCTGTTCGTCGCGCTGTCCGCCTGGGCCTGCTACTGCGTGATGACCCGCCGCTGGGTCGCGGCCGGGCTGCTGACGCTGACCGCCGGCCTCAACCGCCCGACCGCCGCCGCCCTGATCGCCGCCGTCTCGATCGCCGCCCTGGTGGCGCTGGTCCGGCGCACCGACGGCGTCCGCCGCCCGCTGTTCGCGATGCTGGTCACGCCGTGGGGCCTGATCTGGTACGTGGCCTGGGTCGGCTACCGGATGGGGGACTGGGGCGGCTACTTCAAGCTCCAGCGCGGCGCCTGGAACCGCTACTTCGACTGGGGCGCCTCCACCTTCCGCTCCGTCCTGGACGTGATCACCGGGCACTGGAACTTCTGGCAGTCCAACCCGGCGCCCGACCTGATCGCGATCGCGCTGCTGATCGCCCTGCCCGGCCTGCTGGTCCTGCTGCTGCGGCTCCGCCCGCCGCTGGTCCTGGTGGTCTACACGCTGCTGACCATCTTCACCGCACTGAGCAGCAACCAGATCTTCGACAACATCTCGCGCTACCTGCTGCCGGCCTTCCCGCTCTGCATCGGCCTCGCGGTCGCGCTGCGCAGGGTGCGGACATCCTCGCTGATCGGGCTCTTCGCGATGCCCGCGGTCGCCGCGGGCTGGTACGCCGGGTACGCGCTGTTCGAGCTGGGCATCCCGTAGGCCGCGACCCGGCCCCGGCCGGTTCGTGCACGACGGCACGCCGGGGTTGGTTGGCTACGGGATCATCTGCCGCTGGACGGCACGTTGCTAACCTCGGACGTATGACGACGACCCCGCCCGTGCGGCAGATCCGCGACATCTCCGGCCTGCTGGACCACGCGAGCCACGTGCTGGCGACCCGGATGGCGTCGGCCTTCACCGAGCTCGGGATCACCCCCCGCGCGTACTGCGTGCTGTTCCACGCGCAGGAGGCGGAGCGCACCCAGATCCAGCTGGCCGACCTGGCCGACCTGGACAAGACGACCATGGTGGTCACCGTCGACGAGCTGGAGAACGCGGGCCTGGCCGAGCGCCGCCCGTCCGCCACCGACCGCCGGGCCCGGATCATCTCCGTCACCCCGGCGGGCGAGCGCGCCGTCGAGCGGGGCACCGAGATCGCCGACCGGGTGCACCGCGAGGTGCTGGACGCGCTGCCGGAGCCCGAGCGCGGGGTGTTCGTGTCGGCGCTGACGCACCTGGTGGACGGTCATCTGGCCGAGCCGGTGGAGAGCGAGCGGACGGTCCGCCGGGCCCGCCGGGCCCGGGGCTGAGGGGCCCTCACCGCCCTCGCCGGCGGTCGCGCGGGCCCGCCCGGCGCGGGCTTCCACGTCGCCTTCGCGGTCGTGGGCGGCCTGCTCGTCCTCGCCACGCTGCTCGCCGCGCTGGTGCTCTGACCCGTCGCCAGTCAGTCCTGGCCCGAGCTCAAATCCCTTCGCCCCGTGGTCGGTTCGCCCGCGGGGGCGTTCGGTCCGTCAGCCGTGGTCACGGCCAGACCAGGCAGTACAGCTGATGCCCCGCCTCGTGCAGCCGGTTGGCGAAGTCCTGCCACTCGTGCAGCATGCTGTAGATCACGAAGGCATCGCGCGGGCCCCGCCGGTCGGGCACGGTGGACCAGATGAAGGCCGCGGCGCCGAGCTCGGTCTCGTCGGCCTTGCGGAGCGGTTCGACGACGTTCTGCGGGAGCTGGACGACGGCGTAGTCGGGGTGCAGTACGACGAGTTCCAGCGGCGGGACCTGGTGCAGCGGGACGCCCTGGATGCCGGTGAGGACCATGGCGCTTATGGTCTCCGGCTTGATCTTGGTGGAGAGGTGCCCGTTGGGGGAGCCACTGGTCTCCATCAGGTCGCCGAGGCGGCCCAGCGAGCCCAGTTCGCCCGCGTCCAGGCCGAGTCCGCCCGGTCCGAGTGCGGTGGGGACTCTGGCGGCGGTCGCGCGGTCGGGTGCGCCGAAGTACTTGTACGTCACCCCCACGCGTCCCTCACCCCGCCTCTCGCCGCCGCGGCGACCACGACCCGTCCCCGCTCCCGTACCCCCGCGTGCGGCCTCGGCGGGCCTGCGGGAGCCCCCCGCGGCCTCGTCGTAGCCGTCCTGCGCCTCGGACACTCGGACCATCCTCACCGGAATTCGCCGGAATCGACAGACCCCCGCACGCCCGGCGTCCCTCCGGACGTGCTCCTTACCCGTCATGCGCCGCCGTACCCATTCGCGGGCCGTACCCACTCGCGGCACACAGCAGTCCTCTCCACACCCCTGCACACAACCGGAGCGCCTGCGCACTCCGAGTGCACAGTCTGACTGGTCCACGCTGCGGAGCAGTCAGCGGCCCCGTCTGTACGGACAACCGTACAGACAATGCTGCCCGGATCATCGTTCCAGATGATCGGGTCCGACATGCAGAGGTCAAGGACACGATTTGAGACCATGTCTCCCGTGAGCTACCCCTACGAAGCCCCCCAGTCCCAGTCGCTGTTCGACCGCGCGTCGGTCGTCACGCCCGGCGGCGTCAACTCCCCGGTGCGCGCCTTCCGCGCGGTCGGCGGCACGCCGCGCTTCATGGTGTCCGGAACCGGCCCCTACCTGACCGACGCCGACGGCCGCGAGTACGTCGACCTGGTGTGCTCGTGGGGTCCGATGATCCTCGGCCACGCGCACCCCGCGGTGATCGACGCCGTACAGACGGCGGTCGCCCGCGGCACCTCCTTCGGCACGCCCGGCCAGGGCGAGGTCGAGCTCGCCGAGGAGATCGTCGCCCGGGTCGCCCCGGTCGAGCAGGTCCGCCTGGTCTCCTCGGGCACCGAGGCCACCATGTCGGCGATCCGGCTGGCCCGCGGCTTCACCGGCCGGGCGAAGGTCGTGAAGTTCGCGGGCTGCTACCACGGTCACGTGGACGCGCTGCTGGCCGCCGCCGGTTCCGGCGTCGCCACCTTCGGTCTGCCGGACACCCCGGGCGTCACCGGCGCCCAGGCCGGCGACACCATCGTGCTGCCCTACAACGACCTCGCCGCGGTCGAGCGGGCCTTCGCCGCCCACCCGGGCGAGATCGCCTGCGTGATCACCGAGGCCTCGCCCGGCAACATGGGCGTCGTCCCGCCGCTGCCCGGCTTCAACGCCGGCCTGGCCCGCCTCTGCCGGGACAACGGCGCGCTGTTCGTCTCCGACGAGGTGATGACCGGCTTCCGCGTCTCCAAGGCCGGCTGGTACGGCCTGGAGGCCGCGCACGAGGGCTGGGCGCCGGACCTCCTCACCTTCGGCAAGGTCATGGGCGGCGGCTTCCCGGCCGCGGCCTTCGGCGGCCGTGCCGACGTGATGGCCCACCTGGCCCCGGCCGGCCCGGTGTACCAGGCGGGCACCCTGTCCGGTAACCCGGTCGCCACCGCGGCGGGCCTCGCCCAGCTGCGCGGCTGCACCGACGAGGTCTACGCGACGGTGGACAAGGTCGCCGCCGAGGTCTCCGGCCTGGTGACCGAGGCGCTCACCAAGGAGGGCGTGACGCACCGGCTGCAGACCGCCGGGAACATGTTCTCGGTGTTCTTCACCGATGCCGCGGTCACCAACTACGACGAGGCCAGGACCCAGGAGGCGTACCGTTTCACCGCCTTCTTCCACGCGATGCTCGCCGAGGGCGTCTACCTGCCGCCGTCCGCCTTCGAGTCCTGGTTCGTCTCGGCGTCCCACGACGAGCGGGCGATCGAGCGGATCGCCGCCGCCCTGCCGGCCGCCGCGCGCGCGGCCGCCGCGGCCACGGCCTAGTCCACCCCGAGCCCCAGGAGTCTTGAGAAGTGAGTGCCGAAGAGATCACCGTCGTCCACCTGATGCGGCACGGTGAGGTGCACAACCCGGAGGGCGTCCTGTACGGCCGCCTGCCGGACTACCACCTGTCCGAGCTGGGCCGGCAGATGGCCGACCGGGTCGCCGAGGACCTGGCCGGACGGGACATCACCCACGTGGTGGCGTCCCCGCTGGAGCGGGCGCAGGAGACCGCCGAACCGATCGCCAAGGCGCACGGCCTGGAGATCGCGGTGGACGAGCGGCTGATCGAGGCGGAGAACATCTTCGAGGGCAAGACCTTCGGCGTCGGCGACGGCTCGCTGCGCAACCCGGGCTACTGGAAGTACCTCACCAACCCGTTCAAGCCGTCCTGGGGCGAGCCCTACCTCGACCAGGTGGTGCGCATGATGGGCGCCCTCGGCGCCGCCCGGGACGCCGCCCGCGGGCACGAGGCGGTCTGCGTCAGCCACCAGCTGCCGATCTGGATCGTCCGCTCGTTCGTCGAGCGCCGCCGGCTCTGGCACGACCCGCGCCGCCGGCAGTGCTCGCTGGCCTCGCTGACCAGCTTCACGTTCGAGGGCGACCGGATCGTCTCGGTCGGCTACCGCGAGCCGGCCCGCGACCTGCTGCCCGCGCACCTGGTCGGCAAGGGCGGCAAGGGCAAGCCGGTGGGCAAGAGCTTCGGCGCCTGAGGCCCGCCAGAAGGGGCGCAGGACAGCGCAGAACGGCCCGTAAGCGGGGCGTAAGTATGGGGCAGGGCCGCCCGGAGAGCACCGGGCCGCCCTGCCCCGTCGCAGGTCAGAGGGGGTGCGACGCGCAATGGCGGACCCCCCCGAACCTGCCCGGAACTCCATGCGAAACTTTTCACATGTCTGCCATGACGCGCCCCCGTCCCCGTGTCGCAGCAGCCGCCGCCGCAACCGCCGCCGCTGCTGCGCTCGCCCTCACCGGCTGCTCCTCGTCGGGCTCGACGAGCAGTGGTGACGGGCAGCTCGGGTTCGTGACCGTCAAGGGCACCAACATCTCCAAGGTGGAGGCCGGCCACCGCGCGGACGCGCCGGACATCTCGGGGGAGACCCTGGAGGGCGACCAGGTCAAGCTCTCGGACTACCGCGGCAAGGTCGTCGTGCTGAACGTCTGGGGCTCCTGGTGCGGGCCCTGCCGGGGCGAGGCGGACGACCTCCAGCGGGTCTGGCAGAAGTACAAGGACCAGGGGGTCCAGTTCCTCGGCGTCAACACCCGCGACACCGAGAAGGCCAACGCCATCCGGTTCGAGCAGGAGAAGGGCGTCACCTACCCGAGCATCTTCGACCCGGCCGGCCTCCAGCTGCTCAAGTTCCCCAAGGGCAGCCTCAACTCGCAGTCGATCCCGACCACGCTGATCATCGACCGGGACGGCAGGCTCGCCGCCCGCGCCGTCGGCGGCACCGTCGACGACGCCCTCGAATCGATGCTCCAGCCGGTGGTCGCGGAGCCGAAGCAGTGAGTGCGGAGGCCGCCGGTACCGTCCTGCGGCTCGCCGACACCACCTCGACCGTGCAGAGCGGGGCGCTGCTGGTCGCGGCCCCGGTCGCGCTCGCGGCCGGGCTGGTCTCGTTCTTCTCGCCGTGCGTGCTGCCGCTGGTGCCGGGCTACCTGTCGTACGTGACGGGCTTCTCCGCCGCCGACCTCGCGGACGCCCGCGGCACCCGGCGCGGCCGGATGCTGCTCGGGGCGACGCTGTTCATCCTCGGCTTCACCGCGGTCTTCGTCTCGGGGGGCGCGCTGTTCGGTCAGTTCGGCGACACCCTGCAGGCGCACAAGCGGGTCATCTCGATCGTGCTCGGCGCGGTCACCGTCGTCATGGGCCTGGCCTTCATGGGCCTCGTCCCCGGCCTGAGCATGCGCGAGGTGCGCTCCCACCGCCGCCCGGCCGTCGGCCTGCTCGGCGCGCCGTTGCTGGGCATGGTGTTCGGCGTCGGCTGGACGCCCTGCATCGGCCCGACCCTGGCCGCCGTCCAGACCCTCTCCCTGAACCAGGCCGACGCGGCACGCGGGGCACTGCTGATGACCTTCTACTGCCTGGGCCTCGGCGTACCGTTCATCGTGGCCGCGCTGGCCTTCCGCCGGGCGCTGGGCGCCTTCGGGTGGGTCAAGCGGCACTACCCGCTCGTCATGCGGATCGGTGGCGGCATGCTCGTCGCGGTCGGTCTTCTGCTCGTCACCGGGATCTGGGATTCCTGGATGAGCGAACTGCAGTCCTGGACCGCCACCTCCTCGATCGGAATCTGACCGTGAGCAACACCACGACCGAGACCGAGCAGCCGGCCCCGGCGGCCGACGCGGAGGCCGAGCGGCTCAGCACCGCCCCGGTCGAGTCCGAGGGCCCCGCCGGCATGGGGGTGCTCGGCTGGCTGCGCTGGATGTGGCGCCAGCTGACCTCGATGCGGGTCGCGCTGATCCTGCTCTTCCTGCTCTCGCTGGCCGCCATCCCGGGCTCGCTGATCCCCCAGAACGGCCAGAACCAGTTCAAGGTCGAGACCTGGAAGGCGCAGCACACCACGGTCGCGCCGATCTACGAGAAGCTCCAGCTGTTCGACGTCTACAGCTCGGTCTGGTTCTCGGCGATCTACATCCTGCTGTTCGTCTCGCTGGCCGGCTGCATCGTGCCGCGCACCTGGCAGTTCGTCGGCGTGCTGCGCGCCCAGCCGCCGGCGGCGCCGCGCAACCTGACCCGGATGCCGGTGTACGCGGCCTGGCGCACCGAGGCGGACGCCGACGCGGTGAACGCCGCCGCCCACCGGCTGCTGCGCCGACGCCGGTTCCGCGCGGACCTGGCCGGCGGCGCGGTGGCGGCGGAGAAGGGCTACCTGCGCGAGGTCGGCAACCTGCTGTTCCACCTGTCGCTGTTCGCGCTGCTCGGCGGCTTCGCCTGGGCGAGCCTGGCGAGCGGCACCGGAGGCAAGCTGATGGTCGAGGGCGACGGCTACTCCAACACCATCACCCAGCTCGACGACTTCACCGGCTCGGCCTTCTACACCAGCGACGACCTGGACCCCTTCTTCCTGAAGCTGAACGGCTTCACGGCCAAGTTTCAGGACAAGGGCGACCAGATCGGCGCCGCCCGGCAGTTCACCGCGAACGTCGGGTACTACGCGGGCAGCGACTCCTCGAAGCTCAAGCAGGGCACGATCGAGGTCAACCACCCGCTGGAGATCGGCGGTTCGAAGGTCTACCTGATCGGCCACGGCTACGCCCCGGTCATCACCGTGCGCAACGGCAAGGGCGACGTCGTCTACACGGGTGCGACGCCGTTCCTGCCGCAGGACGCCAACCTGACCTCCACCGGTGTCGTCAAGGTCTCCGACTACGGCGTGGGCCCCGACGGCAAGAAGACCCAGCTGGGCTTCTCCGGCTTCTTCCTGCCGACCGCCCCGCTGAGCTTCGAGGGCACCGGCCCGATCTCGCTCTTCCCCGGCGACGCCGCGCCGGAGCTGGTCCTGAACGCCTTCAGCGGCGACCTCGGCACCGACTCGGGCCTGCCGCAGAACGTGTACCAGCTGAACACCAAGAACATGACGCAGATGGCCCAGGACGAGCAGCCGGCCAAGGCCCGGCTGAAGCCGGGTCAGGGCTGGACGCTCCCGGACGGCTACGGCAGCGTCACGTTCGAGGGCTACAAGCAGTGGGCCAGCTTCAACGTCTCGCACCGTCCGGGCAACTCGATCGCCCTGACCGGCGCGGTGCTGGCGATCCTCGGCCTGATCGGCTCGCTGTTCGTGCAGCGCCGCCGGATCTGGGTGCGGGCGGTCGCCCTGCCGGAGGGCGGCACCCTGGTCGAGCTGGCCGGGCTGGCCCGCAGCGAGTCGGCGAAGATCGCCGAGGAGCTGGCCGAACTCGCGGTGGACCTCCAGGACGACGCCCCGGCGTCCGAGGAGGACGAGGAGAACGTCGAACCCGACCGGGCGCCGGAAGCATCCGCAGACCCCGCAGTCCCTGCCGACCAGAACTCCAAGGAGTAGACGGTGCAACTCGCCTCGGGGGTCGACCCACAGCTGGCCGACCTCTCCAACAAGCTGATCTATTCGGCGATGGCGGTCTACACGATCGCCATGTTCGCCCACATGTTCGAGTGGACGTTCGGCAGCAAGGGCGCCGTCGCCGTCCGCTCGAACGAGCAGTCGGGCAGCCTGGCCGAGACCGTCGCCGCGGCGCAGAACACGACGGCCAGGGCCGCCAAGAAGGTCACCGTCACCGTGGCGAGCGCGGGCGGCGGCACCACGACGCTCACCCGCACCGCCCTGGCGGGCGAGGGCGCCACGGTGGTCACCAGCGGGCGCGGCGAGGACGAGGTGGACGGCCCGGGCGCGGCCGGCAGCAGCGAGAAGGCCGACCTGGCCGGCCGCATCGCGGTCTCGCTGACCGTCCTGGCGGCGCTGCTGCACGTGGGCGGCATCGTCGCCCGCGGCCTCTCGGTGTCCCGCTGGCCGTGGGGCAACATGTACGAGTTCTCCTGCGCCTTCGCGTTCGCCATGACGGCGGCGTACCTGGTCCTGCTGGCCGCGAAGAAGAACGTCCGCTGGCTCGGCCTGCCGGTGGTCGTGGCGGTGCTGCTGACGCTCGGCATCGCGACGCAGGTGCTGTACACCGACTCCGAGCAGCTCGTTCCGGCGCTGCACTCGTACTGGCTGGCGATCCACGTCTCCACCGCGATCTTCTGCGGCGGCGCCTTCTACTCGGCCTTCATCGCCACGCTGCTGTACCTGTTCCAGGACTCCTACCGCCGACGGGTCGACGCCGGGCTGTACGAGTTCCTGAAGCCCGGGGCCGGCCGTCCCGCGGGCACGCAGCAGAGCGACTTCCGGGCCAGCCTGGCCCGCGTCCGGGTCTCGGTCTGCAACCGCCTGCCCGCCGCGTCGACGTTCGACAAGCTGTCGTACCGGATCAACGCCCTGGTCTTCCCGCTCTGGACCTTCACCATCATCGCGGGCGCGATCTGGGCCGAGGCGGCCTGGGGCAAGTACTGGGAGTGGGACCCGAAGGAGACCTGGTCGTTCATCACCTGGGTGGCCTACGCCTGCTACCTGCACGCCCGCGCGACGGCCGGCTGGAAGGGCCGCAAGGCGGCCTACCTGGCGCTGGCGGCCTTCGCCTGCTGGCTCTTCAACTACTACGGCGTGAACATCTTCGTCACCGGCAAGCACTCGTACGCGGGTATCTGACCGGGGGCGGACCACACCCACCGGCCCGGCGCTCCACGGTTGGAAGCCGGGCCGAGGTGCGACAGGGGTAGTTCGTACCGGCCGCCCTGTGCCGGTACGGGGAGGAACTGAGGAGGAAATCGCGCAATGGAGTGCGACGAGGTCATGCTGACCGTCCGAATCACCGCCGCCGAGCGCACGCTGCTCCGCCGGCTCGCCCAGGGGCACCGCAGCGACGTGTCCGAAGTGGTGGCCGACGGGCTGCTGGACATCATCCCCACGATCAGCTCGCCGTCAGACGCATACCGGCTGCTGGGCGCCCTCGCGGCGCCCGCGCCGTGCGCGCTGACGGTGTGGCTGCCGACCGCGCTGGCCGACCTGCTGGTGCCGGGCGCGGCGAGACTCGCCCAGGTGACCGGCATCCGGGTCGAGTCGGCCAGCGCGATGCTGGGCGCCGCGCTGCGGCTCTGGCTGGCCCAGGATCCGGTCCGGCTGGCCGCCAACCTCAGCGTGATGCACGCCGGCCGTCCGTCCGCGCTGGTCGCGGCGTAGGGCCCGGCTTCGAACTCCCGCCCGCGTGGCGGGAGTTCACGGCCGGGCCGGGGTCGTGAGGCTCAGCAGGCCAGTGGCAGCCCGGTGCCGTCGAGGTCCGGTGCGGTGGGGCGGCCGTCGAAGCCGTCCCGCCGGGCCGCGGCGGTCGGGCCGTCCGCCGGGCCGCTCAGCGGGCCGTCGAGCGGCTCGGTGAGCAGCCGGCAGTCGGCCGCCGTCCGGCCGTCCTGGATCAGCAGCACCCGGACGGGCACCCGGCGGCCGTCCGGCGTCCCCTCGCGTGCGGCGCGGACCAGGCAGGGCCGGTCCAGCTCGATGTAGCGGTCGAAGGAGGACACCAGTTCGACCGGGGCGACCGGCTCGGGGTGGCGCAGCCGCTGGGCGGCCTGCCGGGCGGCCTCCAGGACCAGCATCCCCGGCACGTGGTCCAGCGTGTGGTCGAACAGCACCGGGTGTGCGGCGTCCGTCCGCAGCACCCAGCTGTCGGGCAGCAGCGTCGGGCTGAGCACGACGTCGGCGGGGTGTGACCGGCCGACCAGCGCGGGCGTGGTGGGCGGGCCGGGGCGGACGGGGGTGACGCCGTGCCGCGCGGGGCCGCGCAGCCGCGCGTAGGAGGCCGGGGAGATGACCCGCAGCTGCCCGGAGCCCCGGCCGACCGTCCGGCCGTCGCGGGAGACCTCGGCGTGCAGCCGCAGCGAGGCCAGCCGGCCGCCGCGCATCCGGACGTCCTCGCAGACGGCGTCGAGCATCAGCGAGGCCGGCTCGGAGGTGACGGCGAGGCCGGCCAGCCCGGCCGGCCCGAGCGCGTAGTCGAGGTCGTCCATCGCGAAGTGGTGGCCGTTGGGCACGCCGAAGCCGACGTGCCCGATCAGCAGTCCGGCCTGCCGGACGGTCTCGGCCATCAGCACCGGGTCGTGGTGGCGGTCGCCGGGCAGGCGGTAGAAGCCGTGCATCCGGGGCCACTGGGCGCCGATCCGGAACTCGTACGGGCCGGCCGACTGCCAGCCGGTGAGCAGTACCTCGGACACCGAGGTGCGGTGCACGAGGTGGCGGGAGACGGTCCGTTCGTGGAAGTCGTAGCCGGTGCGGGGGTGGGCGTAGGGGTCGAGGGCATCCGGCTCTACGATCAGTGGCATGACGGGCCCCACTCCAGGGTGTCGATCGAGCGGCCGGTGCGGACGCCCGGCAAGCAAAACATACAGACCACCCGGTTTGTGAGTTGCGCGCGGGGTGGCCCCCGTCGGGCGGCCTGACAAGGTCACGCTACCCGGCCTCTGGGCTGCGGGAATGCTCGCCTCCCGGCACCCAGGACCTTGGGCGGGGGTGCCTCCCCGCTGGACGGCGGGGTTGGCCGAGGCGGTAGATTAGATACCAACCATGCGGTTTAGGTCACGTCTGTCCGCATGCGAGGCGTCGTACCCCACCTCGGCGGCGCCCTGACACCAGCCGGGCGGCGGGGGCCGCGGCCGGTCGAGTCCGGAGGGGCCTCAGTGGTCAAGCAGGAACGCGCGGGGCGGACCAGGCAGGCCGTGCTGCTGGCCGCGGCGAGCACGTTCGCGGACGTCGGCTTCGAGTCGGCGAGCCTGGTCGACATCAGCCGCCGGGCCGGGGTCAGCAAGGGCGCCCTGTACTTCCACTTCGTCTCCAAGCAGGCCCTCGCCGACGGCGTCCGCGCCGCCGCGGGCCGGGAGATCGGCTCGGCCGCCCTGCGCACCCTGCGCGCCGGCGGTTCCGCCGTCCAGGGCCTCATCGACTTCTCGCACGAACTCGCCCGGCTGCTGCGCGAGGACGTGGTGGTGCGGGCCGGCGTCCAGCTCGGCCGGGCCGGCCACGGCCCCCGCCGCACCGGCCCCGCCGGCCCGCCCGGCTCCGACGCCACCTGGCGCAGCTTCACCGCCGTCGTCCACCGCTTGCTCGGCCGCGCCGCCGAGGCCGGCGAACTGCGCTCCGGCACCGACCGCCGGGCCGCCGCCGAACTGCTCACGACGGTCGCGGCCGGCCTGGTGCTGCTCGCCGCCGAGGACGCCGGCCGGCTCCGCCCGGAGGCCGTCCGCGGGGTCTGGACGGCCGCGCTGCCCGCCCTGGTGGACGCCGGGCACTGCGCCGCCTACCGGCTCTGACACCCGCCGGCCGGGAAGCCGCCGGGCAGATCCCGGGAAGCCGTCAGGAGGCGGCCGGGACGCGCTCGGCGACGCTCAGCCGGGTCAGCGCGTGCGGCTGGACGAGACCGGGCAGCAGCAGCGTCCACAGGTCGGCGATCCGCTCGATGAGGTCCTGCCGGTCGGTCAGCACCTGGGAGCTCAGCTGGATGCCGGTGACGGCCCCCTGCATCACCAGGGCCGCGCCGCGCAGGTCGATCCCCGGGTGCAGCTCCCCGGCCTCCTGCGCGCGCTCCAGCAGCTCCCGGGTCGCGTCCGACCAGCCCTGGTAGGCCGCGACCTGGGGCTGCGTGAAGCTGCCGTGCTCGATCGTCAGCCGGATGCTGCCGCGCACCAGGACGTCGTCCTGGAGGGCGCGGGCGAACGCGTAGGAGAGGTCGATCACGGTCTGCATCGGGCTGTCGGAGGACGGCTCCCACGTGGCCAGCCAGGCGCTCTGCCCCTCCAGGATGACGGCGAGCGCCAGCTCCTCCTTGGACCGGAAGTGGAAGTACAGCGCGCCCTTGGTGACGCCGGCCCGCTCCAGGATGTCGGACATCGTGGCCGCGGCGTAGCCGCGCTCGTCGAACACCTCGGCCGCCGCGAGGAGTACCGCCTGGCGGGTCGCCAGAGCTCGGGCCTGCCTGGCCATCGCAGCCTCCCTGGATAGTTCTGGTACCTCGGCAGCGGCCGATCCTATGGGGGCCGACGGGCGGGCGGGCCGCATACCGTCCAGTAGGTATCCTACCGAGCCGCGCGCGGCCCGGTCCGGGGCTTCCGCCGGGCCCGTACGGCCGGGCGGGTACGAACGGCGGAACCCCGACGGCCGGCCACCCCGGTGGGGTGACCGGCCGTCGGAGGATTCCCCGGCCGTCAGGCGGCCTGCTGCCAGCTGACCGGCGAGTAGTAGGCCGGACGGCGCTCCAGGCGCTGCCAGTTGGCGATCGGCTCGACCGGAGCGACAACGGCGGCCTGCTGCGCGGCGGCGGCGTGCGCCATCAGGACGGCGGTGAGGGCGGCCAGCTCCTCGTCGGAGAGGGAGCCGCGGACGATGCGGACGAGGGGTTCGGCGGAAGCGGTCATGGTCTGGTTTCTCCCCCGGGCTGTGGTGTGTGGTCTCGCTCGGTGCTGCGCGCTGCGGGTCGCGCGGTCTTCCGGGTGCTGCTGCGACGCGGCGTGGCAGCGGCTACATCGGCGGGTTGCCGTGCTTGCGGCTGGGCAGGTCGGCGTGCTTGGTGCGGAGCATGGCGAGTGCCGAGGCGAGCACCTCGCGGGTCTCGGCGGGGTCGATGACGTCGTCCACGAGGCCGCGCTCGGCCGCGTAGTACGGGTGCATCAGCTCGTTCTTGTATTCCTTGATCTTCTGGGCGCGCATGGCGTCCGGGTCCTCGGCGCCGTTGATGTCGCGGCGGAAGATCACGTTGGCGGCGCCCTCGGCGCCCATGACGGCGATCTCGTTGGTCGGCCAGGCGTAGGTGAGGTCGGCGCCGATGGACTGGGAGTCCATGACGATGTAGGCGCCGCCGTAGGCCTTGCGCAGGATCAGCGAGATCCGCGGGACGGTGGCGTTGCAGTACGCGTACAGCAGTTTGGCGCCGTGGCGGATGATGCCGCCGTGCTCCTGGTCGACGCCGGGCAGGAAGCCCGGGACGTCCAGCAGGGTGACCAGCGGGATGTTGAACGCGTCGCACATCTGGACGAAGCGCGCGGCCTTCTCGCTGGCGTTGATGTCGAGGACACCGGCCAGCGACTGCGGCTGGTTGGCGATGATGCCGACCACGTGGCCGTCGATCCGGGCCAGCACGCACAGGACGTTGGTCGCCCAGCGCTCGTGGACCTCCAAGTACTCGCCGTGGTCGACGATCTCCTCGATGACCTTGCGCATGTCGTACGGGCGGTTGCCGTCCGCGGGCACCAGGTCGAGCAGGCTGTCGTTGCGGCGCGCGACCGGGTCCTCGCTGAGGACGGACGGCGGCATCTCGCGGTTGTTCTGCGGCATCAGCGACAGGAGGTAGCGGACCTCCTCGATGCACGACTGCTCGTCGTCGTAGACGAAGTGCGCCACGCCGGACACACCCGCGTGGACGTCGGCGCCGCCGAGGCCGTTCTGGCTGATCTTCTCGCCGGTCACGGCCTGGACGACGTCCGGGCCGGTGATGAACATCTGCGAGGTCTCGCGGACCATGAAGACGAAGTCGGTCAGCGCGGGCGAGTAGGCGGCGCCGCCGGCGCACGGGCCGAGCATGACGGAGATCTGCGGGATGACGCCCGAGGCCCTGGTGTTGCGCTGGAAGATGCCGCCGTAGCCGGCGAGGGCGGTGACGCCCTCCTGGATGCGGGCGCCGGCGCCGTCGTTCAGGGAGACCAGGGGCGCGCCGGCCGCGATGGCCATGTCCATGATCTTGTGGATCTTCTGCGCGTGGGCCTCGCCCAGCGCGCCGCCGAAGATCCGGAAGTCGTGCGCGTAGGTGAAGACGGTCCGGCCGTGCACGGTGCCCCAGCCGACGACGACGCCGTC